>NZ_JAQOSO010000008.1:0-2500 GCF_030068505.1 Roseofilum capinflatum BLCC-M114 | reverse complement strand
CAGGACTTTCACCTCCTCTGGTGCAGCTTTCAACTGCTTCGTCTAATCTGCTCCCTCCCGCTTTACTGTCCCACTACCCCAACCCCTAATAGAGGTTGGTTTAGGCTTCTCCCTTTTCGCTCGCCGCTACTTGGGGAATCGCTTTTGCTTTCTCTTCCTCTGGCTACTAAGATGTTTCAGTTCGCCAGGTTCGCTCTCTCTAGCCTATGGATTCAGCTAGGAGTTTTTAGGTTTCCCTATTCGGATACCTCCGGATCATTGCTTGCTTCCAGCTCCCCGGAGCGTTTCGTCGGTCACCACGTCCTTCTTCGCCTCTGTGTGCCTAGGGATCCACCGTTAGCTCTTTGTAGCTTGACCAGATTCTTTTCTCTCTTTTACGAAAAATCAGATTCTCTGTTTCTTACGGTTTCTGCCTTGAGATAGAAAATTTTCCTATCTCTGCTTTTGGAATTTTTTTCGGTTATGCAGTTTTCAAGGTTCTTTTTACTGGAGTGATTCTCCAGCCGACTCGGTGGCTTTCGCTACTCCGAGGGGCTAGAGTCCCTTCTTTTTTTCAATCTGGGCCATCCTGGACTTGAACCAGGGACCTCACCCTTATCAGGGGTGCGCTCTAACCACCTGAGCTAATAGCCCTTGACCGAACCCTATTCGTTTGAAAGCTTTCTCGCTATTTTTTTTTGAGCTGACCTCGACCGACCTTGGGATTTTTCCATGCTTTTTGCTTGGATTAGGTCTCCCTTTAAAGGAGGTGATCCAGCCACACCTTCCGGTACGGCTACCTTGTTACGACTTCACCCCAGTCATCAGCCCTGCCTTCGGCGTCCCCCTCCCCTAAAGGTTAGGGTAACGACTTCGGGCGTGGCCAACTTCCATGGTGTGACGGGCGGTGTGTACAAGGCCCGGGAACGGATTCACCGCCGTATGCTGACCGGCGATTACTAGCGATTCCTCCTTCATGCTCTCGAGTTGCAGAGAGCAATCTGAACTGAGACCGGGTTTCTGGGATTAGCTGGCCCTCGCGGGTTCGCTGCCCTTTGTCCCGACCATTGTAGTACGTGTGTCGCCCAGGGCGTAAGGGGCATGCTGACTTGACGTCATCCCCACCTTCCTCCGGTTTGTCACCGGCAGTCTCTCTAGAGTTCCCTACTTAAAGCTGGCAACTAAAGACGAGGGTTGCGCTCGTTGCGGGACTTAACCCAACATCTCACGACACGAGCTGACGACAGCCATGCACCACCTGTGTTCGCGCTCCCTAAGGCACTCTCAAGTTTCCCTGAGATTCGCGACATGTCAAGCCCTGGTAAGGTTCTTCGCGTTGCATCGAATTAAACCACATACTCCACCGCTTGTGCGGGCCCCCGTCAATTCCTTTGAGTTTCACACTTGCGTGCGTACTCCCCAGGCGGGAGACTTAACGCGTTGGCTACGATACAGCACGGGTCGATACGTGCTACACCTAGTCTCCATCGTTTACGGCTAGGACTACAGGGGTATCTAATCCCTTTCGCTCCCCTAGCTTTCGTCCTTCAGTGTCAGGTCTGGCCCAGTAAAGCGCTTTCGCCACCGGTGTTCTTCCCGATATCTACGCATTTCACCGCTACACCGGGAATTCCCTTTACCCCTACCAACCTCTAGCTAACCAGTTTCCACTGCCTGCCCACAGTTGAGCTGTGATCTTTAACAGCAGACTTAGTTCGCCACCTACAGACGCTTTACGCCCAATCATTCCGGATAACGCTTGCCTCCTCCGTATTACCGCGGCTGCTGGCACGGAGTTAGCCGAGGCTTATTCGTCAAGTACCGTCAGGACTTCTTCCTTGACAAAAGGGGTTTACGATCCAAAAACCTTCCTCCCCCACGCGGTCTTGCTCCGTCAGGCTTTCGCCCATTGCGGAAAATTCCCCACTGCTGCCTCCCGTAGGAGTCTGGGCCGTGTCTCAGTCCCAGTGTGGCTGCTCATCCTCTCAGACCAGCTACTGATCGTCGCCTTGGTTGTCTCTTACACTACCAACTAGCTAATCAGACGCGAGCTCATCTGTGGGCAATAAATCTTTTACCTTTCGGCTCATCCGGTATTAGCCACCGTTTCCAGTGGTTATCCCCGACCCACAGGCAGATTCTCACGCGTTACTCACCCGTCCGCCACTCACTCCGAAGAGTGCGTTCGACTTGCATGTGTTAAGCAGACCGCCAGCGTTCATCCTGAGCCAGGATCAAACTCTCCGTGTTAACACTTTTGAGTTTTTTTTGGCTTTAGGGATTGAAACTTTCGCTTCTTTCCCTTATCATCTTGATTAACTTTAGCTTCTCTCCCTTAAGAGAGCGCTTCAGTTGATTTAACTAACGAGGGTCTAAACTCATTTAGCTTAGGCTTTCAAACTATAGAATTTTCTAGGTTCGGTGGCTTCGAGAAGGGGTCAGTGGTTTGCTGCCGTCCTCTCAAGCACAAATACGAATATAACCAATCCTTCTCTTCCTTGTCAACCCTTTTTTTGGAAAA
>NZ_JAQOSO010000007.1 GCF_030068505.1 Roseofilum capinflatum BLCC-M114 | reverse complement strand
GGGAGAAGGGGGAAAAGTCCCTCTCCCGTGGGAGAGGGATATAGGGAGAGGGCATTTCCCTTTGCACAACTCATTTAGACTAGCTATATAGCGCTTCACGCGGTAATGGGCTAAGAGAACAATACTGTATTTTCCGAAAGTTTTGTCCCCATCCATGGATTGAAGTGTGTCCAAAGGATATGAGTATAATGGAATTCAATAGTCCCCGATCGCAGAGGTTAGCCATGTCTGTTGAACTGACCCCAACTTTGGAAACAAAAACTGAGCAGGAATGGACTCCTCCCTTACCCCCGACTGACTTAATTTTTGATGACGGAGAACCATTGGAAAGCAATCGCCATCGCATCGCCATGAATGTCCTGATTGAAGCCATCCACCAAGCTTATGAAGGACGCGATGACTATTATACGAGTGGAAATATGTTTGTCTACTACAGTAGTCGGCAAGCCCGAAATCAGGATTTTAGAGGCCCTGATTTTTTTGTTGCCTTGAATGTAGATGGCATCAAAGAGCGACAAGGTTGGGTAGTTTGGGAAGAGGAAGGACGTTATCCAGATGTCATTGTTGAACTGATGTCTCCCTCAACCGCTCATGAGGATATCGGCCCGAAAAAAGACATCTATGAGCAAACCTTTAGAACACGAGATTATTTTGTTTATAATCCCTTCGATCGCCAGTCTTTGCAAGGATGGCATTTAGACAGTAATGGCCGCTATCAAGAAATTACTGCTGATGACCGGGGATGGCTATGGTGTCAGAGTTTGGAGTTATGGTTAGGCGTTTGGAACGGAACGCTGACGAAGGAAAATGCGCCTTGGTTACGATTTTTTGATGCCCAGGGTAACTTGATTCTGCTCTCTCAAGAGTTAGCTAAACAGGAGCGGGAACGAGCCGAACAGGAACGGGAACGAGCTGAACAAGAGCGGGAACGAGCCGAACAGGAACGCGATCGCGCTAATGCTGCTGAGGCTAGGTTACGCGAACTACAGGATCGCTTGCAAGCCATGGGGATCGACCCGAATACAGTTAACCCCAGTGATTGAGGATTGACTCTCAAAATAGAGAAAAATGCCTTACTAATTACCTAATGAGTAATCAGTAATCTCCCCATTCCCCCATTCCCCCACTCCCCCATTTTCCAGAGAAGGGCGGAAAACCGGCCTAAATTCTGTTACCGACCGCACAATAACCTAACGATTTTCCTATGCTAGAATCAGCTTACCAGAAAGCAGCAGGTGATGGGAAAACGCCATGTTTGAACGCTTCACAGAAAAAGCCATTAAGGTGATCATGTTAGCTCAGGAGGAAGCCCGCCGCCTGGGTCACAACTTCGTGGGTACAGAACAGATCCTTCTCGGTCTGATTGGGGAGGGGACGGGAGTAGCCGCGAAAGTTCTGAAATCAATGGGGGTTAATCTTAAAGATGCTCGGATTGAGGTCGAAAAGATCATCGGTCGGGGTTCGGGATTTGTCGCTGTAGAGATTCCGTTTACACCCAGAGCTAAACGGGTTCTAGAGTTATCCCTAGAAGAGGCTCGCCAATTGGGACACAACTATATTGGTACGGAGCATCTCCTTTTGGGTTTGATCCGCGAAGGAGAAGGGGTAGCTGCTCGCGTGTTGGAGAATTTGGGCGTGGATCTTTCTAAGGTTCGCACTCAGGTGATCCGGATGCTGGGTGAAACGGCGGAAGTTTCGGCCGTGGGCGGACGCTCGTCGAATAAGACTCCAACGTTAGATGAATTTGGGTCGAATTTAACCCAGTTGGCCGCTGAAGGAAAGCTCGATCCGGTGGTCGGTCGGCAAATGGAAATTGAGCGGGTGATCCAAATTTTGGGTCGGCGGACTAAAAATAACCCGGTGCTGATCGGTGAACCAGGGGTCGGAAAAACGGCGATCGCCGAAGGATTAGCCCAACGCATCTCCCATGGGGATGTCCCCGATATCCTGGAAGATAAGCGCGTCGTTACCCTCGATATCGGTCTTCTGGTTGCCGGAACCAAGTACCGGGGAGAGTTTGAAGAGCGGCTGAAGAAAATTATGGATGAAATCCGCTCGGCAGCTAATGTCATCCTGGTGATTGATGAAGTCCATACTCTGATCGGTGCAGGGGCGGCTGAAGGGGCGATCGATGCGGCGAATATCCTCAAACCTGCCCTCGCTCGTGGTGAACTCCAGTGTATTGGAGCCACAACCTTAGATGAGTATCGCAAACATATCGAGCGCGATGCAGCCCTAGAGCGCCGTTTTCAACCGGTGATGGTGGGCGAGCCGTCCGTAGACGAAACCATCGAGATCTTACATGGATTGCGCGAACGGTACGAACAACACCACAAGTTGAAAATTGCAGATGTGGCGTTGGAGGCAGCCGCTAAATTGAGCGATCGCTATATTTCTGACCGCTACCTCCCCGATAAAGCCATTGACTTGATTGATGAAGCCGGTTCGCGGGTGCGCTTAATCAACTCCCAATTGCCCCCCGCAGCTAAGGAACTCGATCGCGAATTGCGCGGCGTTCTCAAGCAAAAAGATGACGCGGTACGCTCCCAAGACTTTGACCGAGCTGGGGAATTGCGCGATCGCGAAATGGAACTCAAATCCCAAATTCGCACCATTGCCAGCAAAGGCAAAGAGGAAGGCACAGTTAACGAAGACCCCATCGTAACAGAGGAAGATATCGCCCATATCGTCGCCTCCTGGACTGGAGTTCCCGTCAACAAACTCACGGAAACCGAATCCGAGAAACTCCTGCACATGGAAGACACCCTCCATACTCGGATTATCGGTCAAGAAGATGCCGTCAAAGCCGTCTCCCGCGCCATCAGACGCGCCCGTGTTGGTCTGAAAAACCCCAACCGACCCATTGCCAGCTTCATCTTCTCCGGGCCTACTGGGGTTGGAAAAACTGAGTTAACTAAAGCTCTGGCTTCCTACTTCTTCGGTTCCGAAGAAGCCATGATTCGTCTGGATATGTCGGAATTCATGGAACGGCACACCGTCAGCAAACTGATCGGGTCTCCTCCGGGATATGTGGGATACAACGAAGGGGGACAACTGACGGAAGCCGTGCGCCGTCGTCCCTATACCGTCGTTCTCTTCGATGAGATTGAAAAGGCCCATCCCGACATCTTCAACATGCTGCTGCAAATCTTAGAAGATGGTCGCCTAACCGATGCCAAAGGGCGCACGGTAGACTTCAAGAACACCCTCTTGATCATGACCAGTAACATTGGGTCTAAGGTGATCGAAAAAGGTGGCGGTGGACTTGGGTTCGAGTTCGAGGACAACGCCGAAGATGCCCAATATAACCGCATCCGTTCCTTGGTGAACGAAGAGCTGAAGGCCTACTTCCGTCCTGAGTTCCTCAACCGGTTAGATGAAATTATTGTCTTCCGTCAATTGAACAAGGAAGAGGTCAAACAAATTGCCGAAATCTTGCTCAAGGATGTCTTCAAGCGCTTAACCGAAAAAGACATTACCCTGCAAGTGACCGATAAATTCAAAGACCGGTTAATTGAAGAAGGGTATAATCCCGCCTATGGTGCGCGTCCCCTGCGTCGGGCCATTATGCGCCTGCTGGAGGATACGTTGGCCGAGGAACTGCTCTCCGGTCGGGTGGGTGAAGGTAGCACCGCCACTGTTGATGTGGATGAGTCTGGACAAGTGACGATTACTTCCCAGGATCAACAAACCCCGGTGTTAACTAAGGCAACAGATTAAGCTTTGATAAAGCTTTGATGAAACCAGTAGGGGCGCTGCTCCTACTGGTTCAATATTGCTCAAGGGAAAATAATTGAGAGGGAGATTAATATTTCGGTACAGCCGGATCGACTTCATCACTCCAAGCTAAAATTCCACCTTTCACGTTAATCCCTTCAATGCCAGCTTGTTTGAGAATTCCCAGCGCTTTAGCCGATCGCATTCCCATTTTACAATGAGCAATCAATTTATGACCGTTGAGTAATTCCTTCACCCTATCGACCCCTTTGCCTTGTTCGATATCGGGTAAGGGAATTAGCACTGCACCGGGAATTTGGGCAATCTCGTACTCATGGGGATTACGAACATCAATTAACAGAATATCTTCATCACCGCGATCGAGTAAGGCTTTCAATTCAGTAACCGTCATTTCTGGAACGGCTGATTGCTGTTGGGCTTCGAGTTCCTTCGCTTGGGGAATTCCACAAAACTGCTCGTAATCAATCAGTTTTTCAATGACCGGGCGCTCTGGATTTGGTCTTAATTTCAGTTCCCGGAATTTCATATCCAGGGCATTATAGAGCAGCAAACGACCGCTTAATGTAGTTTGAGAACCGAGGATAACTTTTACCGCTTCCGTGGCTTGAATCACCCCAATAATTCCCGGTAAAATCCCCAGAACTCCCCCTTCTGCACAGGAGGGAACCATTCCCGGCGGTGGGGGTTCCGGATAGAGGTCGCGATAGTTGGGCCCCCCTTCGTAGTTGAAAACGGTGGCTTGTCCTTCAAAGCGGAAAATTGACCCGTAAACGTTGGGTTTATTGAGTAATACACAGGCATCATTGACCAGATAGCGGGTGGGGAAGTTATCGGTTCCATCCACGACCAGATCGTAGGGTTCGACGATTTCTAGGGCGTTTTCTGAACTCAGGCGCGTTTCGTAAAGATCGACTTGGCAATAGGGGTTAATTTCGTGAATCCGATTTTTCGCTGATTCAATTTTGGGTTTACCCACCCAGGATGTGCCGTGAATGACTTGGCGTTGCAGGTTGGAATGATCGACGATATCAAAATCAACGATACCAATGCGTCCGACACCGGCTGCTGCGAGGTAGAGCAGTAGGGGTGAGCCGAGTCCCCCTGTACCGATACAGAGAACACTGGCGGCTTTGAGGCGTTTTTGCCCGTCCAGTCCAATTTCTGGCAAAATTAGATGGCGAGAGTAGCGTTCGTACTCTTCTTGGGTGAGTTGAATATCGTCCAGATTAGGATTGAGCATAGAAGTTTAGGGGACAAGTTGCAAGAATTTCCCTTATGGAGTCTTTTATTGTAACTCTGTCTTTCCCTGGTGTGGATCTGTGTTAAGAATATTTTCGAGTGGCGAGGGTTGGAATTGATGATTTGGGTCTAAAACCCAGTCTTTGAGGTCTGTGGCCCGTCCTTGGATGACGGAGACGATGATATAGTGGTAATCCGGCCAAGCTAGGAGGCGATCGCACTCAGACGGGATAGCCGGATGATCGGGATGGGAATGATAGAATCCGATGATCTGGAGATGATGAGAACGAGCATCTTTTTGTAACTTTAGCAGAGTTTGGGGGGCGATCGCATACCGCTCCATCTTCGTCTTCCCCCCCATCCCCATCTCCTCTAACCGCTCTGCCATCTCCTCATTCCAACCATTCTCCGTCCGCACCACCTCCAGCAAAATAACCTCATCCCCCTCAACCTTACCCAAGAGGACTCCACAGCACTCCTGCGGATAACACTCCTGTGCATGAGAAGCAATGGTCTCTAGATGTTCCGATTTCACCTGCATGATCTAACCTAAAAGGCGATCGTACCCCTCCTAAAACATCACACCGCTATCGAAGTACCCGGAGCAGCAAATACATCACCTGCCACCAGTGGCGTTCCTGGTGATGGCGGTAGGGTCGTATTTTTGAAATTACCCACAGCATTTAAATTACCTGAGCCATCATGAACAATAGCATAGACTCCATTGGGTAGGGCTGTACCTGAGTTTAAACCCCCACCTACAGCAATTCCGTTGTTAAAAGTATTTCCACTGTAAGTTACATTACTAACATCTGCGTTTTCTCGAATGGCTAGACCCGTTCGCGTTTGGTCGATTGTATTACCAGAAACTTCCATTGTTCCCGTAAATCCACCATCACGCAACCGAATCCCCCCATTATTCGGATTTCCTGAAGTATTGGCATTAGTAATCTGGTTTCCAGAAACAGTGAGATTTTGCGAGGTAAACCCTCCTACATTATTGGCAACCTGAATCCCATCTTCCGTCGTATTGGTAATCCTATTATTAGAAAGAGTTCCTCCCACAATACCACTGACATTCATACCTCGACTCCCTACACCCGTGATATCCTGAATCTCATTATTCGTAATCGTTAAATCTGTAACTCCTAACAAGAAAATTCCATTGGGATTGACTACATTACTCCCCCCTGTCACATTACGAATCAAGTTATTCGATATCGTTAAGTTTTCCGTATTGTTTAACGCTGGATTCGTTTGCACGGGATTAAAAATCGCTTGTTCATTCGTCACGTTTTCAATAATAGTGTTGGTAATGGTCGTATTATTCCCAGCATTTAAGGTATTAATGCCAATAATGCCATCTGGCGGATCAACGTGGAAACCATCAATTTCTACAGCACCTGTGCCTGGCCCTACACCATCAAAAGAAATAGAACCGGTGGGAGAACCGGTAATATTAGCTTCTGGATTACGAGTTGCATTTCCAGCTACTCCTAAATTGGGGCCTCGCAAACGGATAGGACGATTAATCACTACATGCTCCGGATAGTTTCCATCTCCTACCAGTACAATGCCAGGATTAGCATTCTCTCCACCAGCCAATTGAATCCCATTATTAATCGTCCTAAACGCATTGAGACCGACTATGGCTTCACCTCCAGCTACTGTATCCCCATCCGTATAGTTATCATCTACATAAATGGTTTCATTATCATAGATTGTTGCTTGCCCAGCATTGGGTGTACCCACCACATAAAACCCACTAGCCTCTAGAGCTAAATCAACCGTTTTCGCCCCATCAAATAACAAATCATCAATCGGATTCACCGTAATCACCACTTGGGTTTGACCAGCCGGAATAGTGACACTACCGCTTAGAGATTGATAATCTGTGCCATTGACCCCTGTACCACCAATGGTGTAGTTCACCGTCAATGCAGCTTCTGTACTGCCTCCAGTTCGGGTGATTGTGAATGTGGCAGGTTTAGGTGTGCCGCTTGCTGGGTCATTTTCTGCGGCGACTCCATCGGTTAATTCCAAGGTGACGGTTGAAGGAACGGGGGGAGGAATTGGAGTCGGTGTTGGTGTTGGGGTCGGTGTGGGTGTTGGGGGTGGGGTGGGTGCAGGAATGGGATTTAAGTTGGTGGTAAAGTCGGCTTCTGTAATCTGGTTGGGATTGACCCCAGGTAGGATCATTAAGTAGTTACTGGTTACCAGGTCTTGAATTACGGTTGTGCCGGTATATGGCCCGGTTCCTGCGGTAATCAAGAGGTGTTCAAAGGCTAAACCGGGTTCTAAACCGAGTAAATCTTGGCCATCTTCAAAATCGTCGGCAATATCGGCATCGGTGATTAAGGGGCCGCCTGTGGTGGGGGGTTGTCCAAAGACGTTACGCCGACCCATGACAAAAATATCTTGGCCGTCACCACCGACGAGGCCATCTGCACCTAAGTCTCCATGGAGGACATCATTGCCTCTGTCGCCGAATACTAGGTCACTATCTTGACCGCCATAGAGAATATCATTCCCCTGACCGCCATAGAGGGTGTCGTTCCCCTGATTGCCATTCATTAAGTCTTCATCTTGGTTGCCAATCAGGATATCGTTTCCTTGTTCTCCGAAAATGCTGTCGTTGTTCTCATTTCCGGATAACAGGTCATTGCCGAAATTCCCGAAGATCAGGTCACCGCCTTGCTGGGAAAATACTGTATCATTGCCAGCGAGTAGAAAGATTTGGTCGCTTGCTGGGGTTCCGACAATGAAGTTATTGCCGGGCATACCGTTGATGACTGCCATGGGTTCACGTCCTCACCCTAAACACTAGCTTATTTTAGCCGAATCTTGCCAAGCAGCCAATTTCTGCTCTCAAGCTTGTACGTCGCTACTTCTGGGTTTGAGATTTGGTTGTTTTATTCTGGTGATAGAAGTGATTCTTTGTGACTAACGCCGATGGGCTTTGCTGACCATTTTCCGGGAGAGTCGAAAGGGGATTTCTTCTTGTTCTGCCCAATCTTGGAGTAGGCGGTAGAATAGTTTACGGTCTTCTGTGCGGAGGACGGTGACTTGATCGGCGGTTTCGATCGCATAGGGATAGCCGCGTCCAATGATGGTTTCTGCGCGTACCCAGTTAATGACTTGATCGAGTAATCCGGCTTCAACAATCCACAGGGGTAATTCGAGGCGCACGGGGTATCCGGCATGGGTTTTGAGGTAAGTAAATGTGATTTGATTGGCTTGTTCCTGGTAGTCGCTGAGGATACCGGGACGATGGCAGCGACATAGAAGAGTCCGATCGCCCCATTCCATGAGCGGGTTGAGCAGTTGCGGATCGCCGACTCCGGAAATGGGGGGTAAGCCTAACACCCGTTGCAACATTTGCGTTGTATCTTCGGCAGCACTGGTATCAATATAGGCAACGAGGGGAATTTGATGCTGTTGACTGGCGCTCAAGAGTTGACGCAATGTTTTGAGATAAGACTGATAGGTGGGGCGATCGAAGGTTTCGGCAAAACTGGCAATTAGGGAACCATCATAAAAGACGAGGCGGGAGGATTGATGGCTGTGGGTTTGCATGTAATCGATGATGCGTCGCACTTCGAGTTCTAAACGGCGACGGTTGACGAGGCGATCGAGGGATTCCCCTTTTCCCAAAGCTGCAAATTGATTGGGGGTAATTAAATCTACGGCAATATCTTTTTCATAGTCTCCATCCCCGCGATGGAAGTTTTCAAACCAGCCAATTTGAATGAGGGCAATGGGAAGGGAAAAGTCTTTGGTGGGGTAGATTTGGGAGCCATCAACGGCAAATGTGGGAATTCCGGTGAGGCGATCGCGCACCCATTGTAAACTCTGTTCTCGATTGTGCCAAACCAGATTCGATTTCACGATCCAACCGCGATCGCTTTCTTCAAGTGGTTCCGCATACATTGAGTCGTTCTCATCTCTTAATTCAAGGGTGTTTAATCGCTGTGCTATTTCCCTAGAACGATGTAACAGTGCTTGGCGATAGGGGCGAAGTTTCTCGGAAACTTGGTACTCTAATCCCTTAAATTCCGAGCGTTTGACTTGCAGCAAAGACCAAATTAAGGATGGATCGAGAGGCATAGATTTTATGGGGATAGCTGACAAAAAACCACAGCTTTTAAGGCTGTGGCAAAATGGAGTTGAGTTCATGCAAATGATGATAAGAAGAAGACTAACCGCCAGCGACTGCGGGGACAATACTCACTTCATCCCCATCGCTGAGTGGGGTTTCGGTATTGTTTAAGAAGCGAATATCTTCTTCTTTCACATAAATATTTAAGAAGCGCCGCACTTTTCCAGACTCATCGCAAATGCGGTTTTTAATCCCTGGGCAAGTGGTTTCTAAAGCGTCGATGAGTTCGGCAACGGTGGCGGCTTCTACTTCTACGGTTGCCCGATCGCTGGTGTATTTTTGTAGGGGGGTAGGAATTAAAACTTTAACCATGATTGAATTGTTTCTCTCTTTTAGACTTAGGGATACGGGGGAAACTTTCTCCCCCGTTCCGGATTATACTGGGACTAACCGTTTAGACCAAGACTTGTTGCCATTCTAGGCGATCGAGGGTACGCGCCCGCTCCATAGCTCGCTCAAAGCTATCCAGGTTTGCGTCAATGGTGAGGGGTTCGCCGATATACCCTTGAACGGCTTCTTGAGTCTTCAATCCGTTACCGGTAATGTAGGCGACGGTGGTTTCATCGGGGTCAATTTTACCGGCTTCCACCAGTTTTTTGAGGACGGCGATCGTGGTTCCGCCTGCGGTTTCGGTGAAGATGCCTTCGGTTTCTGCCAGCAGTTTCATGCCTTCAATAACTTCGGCATCGGTAACGGATTCGATATTACCGTTGGTTTTGCGGGCGAGATCCAGGGCATAGACTCCATCGGCGGGATTTCCAATGGCGATGGATTTAGCGATGGTGTTGGGCTTAACGGGGGCGATAAAGTCCCGTCCTTCCCGGAAGGCGGAGGCGATGGGGGAGCAGCCTTCAGCTTGAGCGCCACTGAAGCGCACCGATTTATCTTCGACTAAGCCGACTTTGATGAATTCTTGGAAGCCTTTGTAAATTTTGGTATACAAGGAGCCGGAAGCTAGGGGGGCAACCACGTGATCGGGCAGTTGCCAACCGAGTTGCTCGGCGACTTCATAGCCTAGGGTTTTGGAGCCTTCGGAGTAGTAGGGACGCAGGTTGATGTTGACGAATCCCCAGCCGTAGGTGTTGGCAACTTCGCTACAGAGGCGATTAACTTGGTCGTAGTTGCCTTTGACGGCCATGAGGGTGGGATTGTAGATGAGGGTTCCTAAGACTTTACCGGATTCGAGGTCGGCGGGAATGAATACGCAACAGTCTAAGCCAGCATGGGCGGCGATCGCGGCGGTAGAATTGGCTAAGTTACCGGTACTCGCACAAGATACCGTGGAAAATCCTAATTCTCTGGCTCTCGATAGGGCAACCGATACCACCCGATCCTTAAAGCTCAGGGTGGGCATGTTGACCGCATCATTTTTAATATAAAGATTTTTTAGACCTAACTGCCGTGCCAACCGGTTTGCTTTCAGAAGAGGAGTCATCCCTGTTCCCACATCGATCACGTTATCGCTCAGTAGAGGAAGGAACTGACGATAACGCCAAATGGAGTTCGGGCCGGCTTCAATGGTTTCACGGCTCACTTGCTGGCGCAAGCGGTCATAGTTATAAGCCACTTCCAAGGGGCCAAAGCACTCATCACACACATGCTTGGCTTCGAGTTCGTAAGTTGTGCCGCACTCTTTACAAACTAACTTTTCACAGGCAGCCTGGGAGCTGCGGTTTAGGGTTTCAGTGGCAAGGGTCATAACTTTTGTCTTCCTCTTTGTCTAATGTGCGATGAACATGCGATTTTTGATCCTCGATGTCCATCCTATCAGGGGGGTCAAGGGTCGTCAAACAATCCCGACTTTTTTAGTCGGGATTAACAAAAACCTAGAATAGACAAGCATTTCAGGCAAATGACTGGCACAAGTATGCCAAACTAGAAGGACATGAAAAAAATAAAATTTAGATTATGGACTTTCCCAGAGCCAGGCAACAGTTTTATCAAGAAATACAGCAACCCGAAGCCTCCCTTTCCCTAGCCAAGGCAGCCCTATACATTGCGGCTGAAGCCTATCCTGAACTCGATCCGGGTGAATACCTGCAACAGCTCGATCGCATGGCGGAGGAGATCCAAAGCCAGCTCCCAACTCAGCGTTATCCCCTGCGCGTCATCCAAACCATCAACGATTATCTGTATGGGCAGTTGGGCTTTCGGGGCAATACAGAAAACTATTACGATCCGCGCAATAGCTTCTTAAATGAAGTCCTCAACCGACGCACCGGCATCCCCATCACCCTTGCCTTAATCTATTTAGAAGTTGCCCAACGGCTAGACTTTCCCATGGTAGGCATCGGAATGCCGGGACATTTCTTGATTCGTCCTGATTTTGAAGAGGCGGGAATTTTTGTTGATGCGTTTCATCAAGGAGAAGTGCTATTTCCTGAAGATTGTGCCGAACGATTATCCCAGATTTATGGACAACCGGTTGATTTGCGGCCAGAATTTCTAGCTCCCGTTAGTCCTCGCCAGTTGTTAGCCCGAATGCTGACTAATTTGAAAATAATTTATTTGCAAAATCATCAAATTGAGCAAGCCTTAGCTGCCATTGAACGCATTTTACTGTTATTTCCCCAAGCTCCGATGGAATTGCGCGATCGCGGTTTAATTTCCTATGAATTGGGCAATTGGAGTTTAGCCACCCAAGATTTAGAGGACTATTTACGCTATCTGCCCCAAGCCCAAGATGGATCGATGATTCGGCAAATTTTAGCCAAAATGGAAGTAGATCGGGGTTGAAGACTCATGAGAGATCCCAACCTTGGGTTTCCGTGCGAGTGAGCGATCGCCCAGTTTTCAAATATTCCATCTGGGTTGCTTCCAGAATATGGCTCATTTTCACCGGTTCCTGAGCATCAGCCGCCAAAAACGCCGCATTCAGGGCAATGGATTTAATATTACCTCCCGTCACGTCCAATTGCCCCAACCGCTTAAAGTCCAAGCCCTCCGTCGGAGTTTGTCGCGGAAAAACGCGCTGCCAAATTTGACTGCGTTCTGGGGCTTTGGGATAGGGGAAATTGACGATAAAACGCAGACGACGCATGAAGGCTCGATCCAAATTATCCCTAAAGTTGGTGGTTAAAATGGCTAATCCTTGATAGGCTTCCATTCTCTGTAATAGATAACTCACTTCAATATTAGCGTGGCGATCGTGGCTATCTTTGACTTCTGTGCGCGAACCAAACAGAGCATCCGCTTCATCAAACAATAAAATTCCGCCCCCTTTTTCCGCAGCATCAAAAATACGGCGTAAATTCTTCTCCGTTTCACCGATATACTTGCTCATTACTGCACTTAAATCGATGCGAAATAAATCTAATTTTAGTTCATGGGCTAACACTTCCGCCGCCGTGGTTTTCCCCGTGCCACTGGTTCCGGCAAACAGGGCAGTTAACCCTAACCCGCGCTGATTTTTCGCCGCAAACCCCCAATTTTGATACACCGTTGCCTGTCGGCGGACATGAATGAGAATTTGCTCCAAAATCCGTTTTTCTCGCTCTGGAAGGACAAAATCTGCCCAGGTGGTTCTCACGTCAATGCGTTGGGCTAACCCTTCTAATTCTGGTCTGGCTTGTAAGCGGCAAAACTGCCAAAGTCTTTCACTGATTGCTTTAGGGGGTAAATCGAGCTGCGATCGCACGGCTGCGCTTGCGGTTTCAATCATCACTGCGGATAAGCGAAATTGAGCCGCTAAGGAAGGCAAATATCGATCCACATCTTCCGGATAATCCTGCCATGCCTTTTGCCACAGTTCCAATTGTTCCCCATATTGCAACCCTTCCACATCAAACGTAACCGCATGGGAGAGGGGCAACCGTTCATCGGTAGCAATGATGACCGGGACGTGAAGAGACTGTAAAAAGGGGAACAGTAAAGAGAGTTGACTTTCTGCTGTTATTGATTCATTCACATCCACCAACAACAAGCTCGGAGCCAGAGCATACCAGCGCTGCCACCGCATGACAAACCGTTGCAGATCCTGGCGATTTTTGGGAATGGCATCACTGGGCAGACGATAGAGGGGCAAGTGTAAAAAATGGCTAATTTGGGTAGCGATTTCTGCTTGAGATTCCCTCAGTGGGCCGCACAGTTGCAGAATCGGTTGAGTCCTGGACACTCCCTTAAATACGGACACGGCTTGATGGATAATTGTCTCATAGGAGGGTTGCAGGACACTTGTGCTTAAGGGGGGAAGAGGAGTAAGGACTGCGGCCAGAATGGGATCGTGATAAGCTTCTCCCATCAAATAGTGCAAAATCGCTTCATCAATTTGTAAACAGGCGCGGGTAATTTCTGGACTAGCAGCAGTATGAATCAGTTGCCATTTTCGCAGGGGACGGGTTTCGGTGAAGGCATCCCAATGGGGTTGGGGAAAACAGTCTAGGCAGAGTTGAAATGTGGGATAATTGCAGTCAGGTTTATTGTGGGCGATCGCCAATACATCCGGAAAGTCTGGATTAATGGCTTGTCCTACACAACAGAGTAAAATACTGATTTCAAATGGGGATAGCCCAAAGGTTCGCGCTAAGGTATTGAGCGTGCCTGGTTTTTCCAGAGTACGGCGAATGAAGGTAATCTCCTGGAGGCTGTCGGATATATCAGTTACCTCTTCCTCTGTGTTGCGAGCAATGTGGAGATCCAGCAAGGAGCCAATGATGCTAATTGCTTCAATTAATTCATCTATGGTAGCTTGGCGATCGGCTGGAATGGGGCGATCGCTTATCTGTTCAATTCTCATTGCCTCAAGTTAGTTTTTTGGCCTCCCGATCCTAATATACTATACTAAGAAAATAAATCTCTCTCCCCTTTGCCTCCCCATGTCTCCTCGCCGCCGCCAAACCAAAACCCGCATTTCCCGTCGGAAAGAAAACCCAGAAAGCAGTTCTCCTCAGTTTGCTGCCCCTCCTGTAATTCAGCCCAAGATACAGAGGAAAACCGATCAGGAGCTTCCAGAGTGGAAACCTGGCGGTAGTGGCAAGCCAAGCCCTCTGCAACGACTGCAACCCTCAGCCACCCTACAAGCCAAATTAGAAATTGGACAACCCAGCGATCGCTACGAGCAACAAGCCAACACCGTCGCCCGTGATGTTGTCGAACAGATCAACAGCCCTGTCTCCAATGATGCCCAGCAGCATCCCACAGTACAACGAAAAACCCAAGAATCCAACCTCCTCTTACGCTTAAAACCCACAGGACAGCAGTCTACCCTAGGCGGAGGAAAAGCTCCAACTCAATTAGAATCCTCCATTAACCGTGCCAAAAGCGGCGGCAAATTCCTAGAGCCGAGTTTACAACGGTCAATGGGAAAAGCCATGGGAGTCGATTTTTCGGGAGTGAAAATACACACCGATGCTCAAGCCAATCAGTTGAGCGAGTCCATCCAAGCCAAAGCCTTTACCACTGGACAAAATATCTTTTTCAAACAAGGGGAATATCAACCCCAAAATAGGGGCGGACAAGAGTTGATTGCCCACGAACTAACCCACGTCGTACAGCAGCAAGGACAGATCGGAAATGCAATACAAGGAAGCTGGTTGACAGATTGGATGATTAAGCTTTGTATGAGTGGTGAGGTAGATGCAGGGGAGTTAATTATAGAACCCAACCCTGTTACAACAGATAATAGTAGCCAAAATGAAGGCCCTAAAGGGCCTCACTCTAAAATATCGCAACTAGAACAAGCCGTTGGTGATATAGATAATCTTGAGGAAGAAACTATGGGGAACAGTCAAAGTCAGTCACAAGGCCCTCACATAAAACCAACGCCAATTCAGGTTAACAAAGGAGATGATGGTATTACTGAGGCATTTATAGAAGTGAACCCTAATATGTACATTCCAACAGTTACACAACTGGATAGATCTATGGGAGGTTCACCAGCGACATTTTTTGGAGGACCAAGAGTACATATTAATGAAAAACTAGCTGAATTTCATCAAAAAAATAAGGCTGGATCTTTTGATGATGCCTACACAATATTAAAAAGTATTAATACTTACACTCAGGAATGGTTAACAACAAATACACAAGGGCTTTATGATAACCAAAAAATTAATTCAGTAAAAGATAAATACTCTCTAGGTGAGAACACAACAAAAAGTCAACAAGAATTCAATCAAAACAAAAATGAAGAACAAAACAAAAATGAAGAACAAAACAAAAATGAAGAACAAAACAAAAATGAAGAACAAAACAAAAATGAAGAAACAAAACAAAAAGGTAAACGTCTAGAGTTGAGTAGTGATGAAATTAATATTCTTGCTAAAAGTGCAAAGAAAGATGTAATGCATCGTTTGTTGGACACTATTCTACAAGCAAAAAGTGATGCAGAGGAACATGGAAAAGATATGCTACAATATTATGCCCCTCCAGAGTATCAAAAAGAATTCAACAAGGGAAAATTCTCTCTAGCAATGCAAGGAGCTAAAGGGGCATTAGCAATTAAGGAAGAAGATGATGAATTTGCGAAACAGAAGAATACAGATGTTAAAAAAGAAAAAGACACAAAGAAAGAAGAGATAGAAAAAAAGGTTGATGGAACTTATACTGAAATTAATAAAGAAATTAATAAAGAAATGGAAAATTTGGAAGCATATGCTAAAAATCCAAAGGATATTTCACCTGAAAAAATAGAACAGAATTTTCAGTCTGGAGAAGCGATATATCAAAATATTTCTAGCTATATGGGAACGATTAATGAAGTGCTTGATCTTTTTAATATTTCCAATCTCTTCGCTGGCTTAGGATACATTAAAATGCGTAAACAAGCGAAGAAAAGGTTAGCAAAATTTGCCGGAGCTGTAAAAGATCCTGAATTAGCTACTTTAGCTGCATATGGGTATAATAAAGTTTCTAGGTTAGCCAGTTACTGTTTATCTATGGCAGTTGAAAATATTACTAAATTTATCGCTAGAACTTTAACATTGATTACAGGTGGCTTATTGGCGATATTCTCTGAAACTATCAATCTTGCCAGCAGTGCTGCAATGTATGCTCACAAACTTTATGGTGCTCTCAAAGGAATATATAAAGCTGTGCGTGGCACTAAAGGAAAAAACCGTTTTATCAATGCTGAAAACTTATATTTGTTGGTTAGTGATATTAAGGGAAAACCGAATGCAGAAAAATTGTTGATAGACTTATTTGGAAAATCCAAAAAATCTAAATCTAAGACAATGGATATAACTGGACAAAAAGTGGTAAAATTAATTAAGATGTTAGGAAAAAGTCCACAAGGAGATATAAAAACAAGAGTGAAAAAGAAAATTATTACATGGATAGGAGAATTTTTTAAATCTACAGAAGGTACGATTCCAGAACAGTCGCTATTGGATTATATTGAGGAAGAGTTAGGTATAAAAGATAAGGCTGAGGCTATAAAGGAAGGCTTTTATAACGATTTGAATCAACAGGGAGATTCCAGCTCCAGTCAAATTAAAGACATCATCTCTTCACTCAAGTAAAAATATTGAGATAAATTTTATATGAGTTATCAAAATTGAGATGGGAGCTGATTATCAACCCACTTTTCATAGCCCCAAAACATCACCTATCTCTCTCGAAGCGATCAACTTGGAGTGGTGGCAACCGCATCTGTTGTTAGAAAAATGCGATCTCACATTTGAAGTTAATCTAGAAACTTATCGGATTATAGAAAAAAATAACCTTTTTCAACTGTTACCAGAACTGACGAACACCCAAAAAGGCTGCAATTTTCAACCCCATCTTCCCATTCAAATCACTGTTACTCTTAACCCAGAATATCTTCTGCGCTTGCAAGAAGCAGCTCATGCAGAAACTGCCCTTGCTTACCTTCAGGAATTGGGGGAACATCAGAAAAATGCCCGACTGGTGCAAACGGAAAGTTGGATAACTTTATCGGTGCAACAGCAACAGGAAAGTGGGGTGGTGGGTTATCGCACGTTGTGGGATTATTTAGATTGGTCTCAATTAGATGTGGAAAATGAGGAGCTTCTAGAACATTTCGCTCTGGAAACGGTGACTCGTTTTCTCCAAGATAGCATCCCCTCTACCCTTTCTGATGCCAATTCCCATCAGTTAATGGCTACTCTGGTAGAACAAGTTCCTGCTCTGATGGCAAAAGATTCCAGAGCAAGCGAACCTATTGCCGAAGCATTTGCTAATCTATTGCGGGATAATCTGCAATCTGAATTAGAAGAAGCAATTTTAGCTGGTTTTTCGGCATCAGACAATGGAGAAGAAGATTTAGACGATTTCAACTTTGAAGGGGTCAAAAAGTCTTCTATTTTAGAAAATGCATTAGCTTTCTTTGAGTCGGAAGATTGGATGGTAGAGAAAATTCCAGAGCAACCGGCCTTAAAACTGCTCTTTCAAGGGGAATATGGCAAATGGGTATGTTTAGCGGAAGTGAAAGAAGATTTAGAACAACTTATTTTTTATTCAATGATTGCCCTCAAGTTTCCGAAAGCGCAAGAATCGAAGCTGTGTAAATTATTGATGAATATCAATTATCATTTAACGATTGGCAACTTCGATTTGAATTTTGAGGAGCGTATCCTTCGGTTTAAGACTTCGATTGATGTGGAGAATTGTAATAATTATAGCCCGTTAATCAAGAATGTGGTTTATACGAATGTGATGACAATGGATCGCTACTTACCAATTATTATGACGATGCTTGAGAAAAAGTTGTCTCTAGAAGAAGCATTGATGTTATTGTAGCGCCATATTGTAGCGCGATCGCCGCCCTCATAGACTCAGTTGAGGTAATGACAACGGAAATTTCTCCTTCGAGGATGTTAACCGCACTTGGAGTCTGGCTAAACTAACCCTTATACTAGAGTCTAGACCCTTTATCCTCATCCTCCCCATGTCTCCTCGCCGCCGCCAAACCAAAACCCGCATTTCCCGTCGGAAAGAAAACCCAGAAAGCAGTTCTCCTCAGTTTGCTGCCCCTCCCGTAATTCAACCCAAGGCACAGAGGAAAATGGAAAAGGAACTTCCAGAGTGGAAACCTGGCGGTAGTGGCAAGCCCAGCCCTCTGCAACGACTGCAACCCTCAGCCACCCTACAAGCCAAATTAGAAATCGGACAACCCAGCGATCGCTACGAGCAACAAGCAGACCAAGTTGCCCATAATGTCGTACAAGCGCTCCACACTCCCACGGCTCAAACGCTAGATACTCAATTAACAGGACAAGGAAAAACTGCCCCTACCATACAACTTGAGCCTACAGAATATACAGTTAAAAATAAAACTCATCTTAGAGATAGCACCCTAAAGAATAAAGGCACGAAGTACGAGCATGGGCAGAAAGTTAAAATTAGTGATAATTCCATGGATCATAAGAAAGACCGTGCTGGAAATATCTGGTTCAAGGTCGTAGATTCTGATCAATATATTCGCTCCACACACTTAAACATTTATAGGGATAAATCATTGAACTGGTTTAGCAAACGATGGAGAAGGTTAAAAAAATATGTAACCCGAACTAAACATCCAGCCAGAAAAAAATATCCAGATCAGACGAATATCATAGATCAATTAGTCAAGAACGCTGAGAAGAGAGATAAAGATAAAGGTTTTCTAAGTGCTGAAGAACTTTTGGCCATATCCACATTGAGTCAAGATGAACAAGGCAAAAGTTTTTTACTCCAGAAAGGCTTTTTGACCAACGATAAGTTGGACAAAGTTGCCAAAGAAAAGAAAACAACCCTCGATTGGCATCGGACTGAAAAACATCGAGGCCTAGAAAACTTGCCATTAGCAACTGGAAATCATGTATTCACCCGTATCCATCGACTCCAAATTGCCACTTATCAGAGGGACTTAGGAATAAGCAATCCTGAATACCGACAAACCCTTGGCTATTTACGTTATGAAGCGGAAAAAGCAAAAACAGATCCTAATGTGAAACAGCATATCTATGAAAAAGATACGCAAATGTGGGAGCAAACCCTAGCTCCAATTCCAGAGAATGCCCTATCTCAGTTGGGCACAGAAAGAGCTAGACAATTGCGGGAACAAACTGAATCGGCTCAAAATATTCTGCGGCGAATTTTTATTGTTCTCCATAGTGGACTCAAGTATCGCGATAAGGAGGCTGAGAAGATATTCAAAAATGATTGGCCAGAAACGGTAGCAGTAGCCCTGTCTCATGGCGGGCGAGTGATGGTTAAATTGCCTGCTATATCTAAAGGACAAGACCGGAATGAGTTCATTAATTGGCTCTTAGGAAATACATCAGGAGAAAAGGATTCTAAAGGATCGAAGAAACCCAATCAAGTGAGCAGTAAAAATGTCGCCAATACTGACTATGGAAAAGCTCAAGTGGATACTCGAAACTTTTCTACCCATGATATTGACATTGGTACAACCGAAACATTCAAAGAACTAAAATCAGGGGGTAATAACAGTAAAGGTCAATCAGAAGAGCATTATGGCATGGATATACCTTTGGGTGGCTTAGGTCGAGAAGATTTAGCGGGTGAGGTCACGTTACCCGATGGTAGTCATGGCCATATGTACATTTTCTATGAACCTCCAACTCTCGACAAACCCGGTGGCTTATTAATTGGAGCCGAAACATCAAGAATGGGTCGCACGGATGTCTATGGTCAATATCATGATGCCAAAGGAACCAGTGCCGAATTTTCGCCCACGGGTACGAGTAAGGAGGCCATAATTGGTGATAAAATCGGAGGAAGAATTGTTGACTTTACGAAAGGCAGCTATACAGAAGTTAGAGATAAAGATGGCAAAGTTCAGCAAGAAAAAGTGAAGGGAGGTCATACCGAAGTTAAAGACTCCAATTGGTTGCAGCAACTTAAGAAGGCTGAACAAAAGATATATGAGGGTCAAATTACGGCGGCGGAGTTAGTGGGTAAAACGACTCCAGAATTAAAAGACAAGCTATCTCGTGACAATAAGGATCGAGCAAACGCTATTCGGCATAAACTAGAAGGTAAAAATAAGGATCGAGCAAACGCTATTCGGCATCAACCAGAAACTGAAAGTGAAATAGAATAGCACTCGGCAGGTAGGGTGGACAGGAAGACAATCGATATTATTGAAGATTAAAACTCTTGGTTGTTGATGTAAAGATTGGCGATCGCTTCTCTGTTCAATTTTCATCCTTTTTGGCCTCCTGATCCTAATATATAGCTAGTCTAAATGAATTGTGCAATTGGAAATGCCCTCTCCCTATATCCCTCTCCCACGGGAGAGGGACTTTCCCCCTTCTCCCTTCGGCTTCGCTCAGGACAGCGCCTGTGGGAGAAGGGGGTAGGGGGATGAGGGGCAATCGTTACATAACTCATTTAGGCCTGCTATACTATACTAAGAAAATAAACCTATCTCCCCTTTGCCTCCCCATGTCTCCTCGCCGCCGCTACATCAAAACCCATGTGTCTTGTCGGAAAGAAACCTCGGGAAACGCCTCTCCTCAGTTTTCCGCACCCCCCGTAATTCAACCCAAGGCACAGAGGAACATGGAAAAGGAACTTCCAGAGTGGAAACCTGGCGGTAGTGGCAAGCCAAGCCCTCTGTAACGACTGCAACCCTCAGCCACCCTACAAGCTAAATTAGAAATTGGACAACCCAGCGATTCCTACGAGCAACAAGCCAACACCGTCGCCCGTGATGTTGTCGAACAGATCAATACCCCTGTCTCCAATGATGCCCAGCAGCATCCCACAGTACAACGGCAAACCCAAGAAGGGATTATTCAAAAAGATGGAGAATGGATGGATGTGAGTTGGGGACCTAGACAACGATTAAAACGAGCGAAATTAATGCAAAGTCGATTTACAGCAGTAGTAAACAAGTTTATAAGCGACGGGGTACTACAAAACACATGGTTAGGATTATCTGATGATGTAAAACCCGGAAGAGCGCACAACGATGAGATAAAAAAAATGAAACCTGAAGCAAGAAGGTTAGTTGAAGAGAGTAGTCAACAATTTTGCTTGCTGATTAATACAACCAGAAACTCACTTAATAGAATAGTAGAGAGGTACGAGCAACTTATTCCTGCTTTGGAATATAACCAGACAAAATCGAGGATGGCAGATTGGAAAGATACAAAAGAGCATGAACAAAGTATTGCAAAACATGAAGGAAGAATTCGCGAATGTCAAAAACAAGCTAAGACATTGGGGGTTACAATAGGCGACATGAGTTATTTGTTAGAGTAGTGCGATCGCTCATTGGCTCAATTTTCATAGTCCAGATTGCAGTCTTCTCTGGTTTCCATCATAGTAGCTGTAGGTTGGGTTGAGGAACCGAAACCCAACTTAATTACAATATTGGAGAGTCTGTTGGGTTTCACTTCGTTCAACCCAACCTACGGGTGGTTCATTTGGGTTATTCATTGCCAATACGATCGCCAAATACTAACTCGTCCGAAGTCCCCCACATCCGATCGTAAACTTCTGCTTCAACATACCGGTGAAAACTGGAATATTGCCAATCTTTCGGGGCGCTTACTAATTGATGATGTACTGGATTATAATGAATATATTCCAGGTGATTGACAAAATCTTCATTATCCTGTACTTGATGCTCCTAAAAGCGACGTTGCCATATGGCTCTCTCTCCCTTCTGTTTCCTAGATGCAGTGATTTTATCTGGATTGGACAGAGGACAGTTACGGCTAAAATAACTTTTAATTAAGCGCCAACGAGTGGAAAAGTTAGCATCATTATCGGGTAACGTCCAAAGGGTATGGAGATGATCGGGTAAAATTACAATCCCATCAATCTTGAAGGGATGGCGTTTGATTACATATCGAAAAGCTTCTCTGAGTACATCAATATTTTCAGATTTCCAGAAAATTGGATGGCGATGATGGGTAACTAAGGTAAAGAAATAAGTGGCTCCTGGTGTGTTAGCTCTCCAATATTGCATAAAATATTGGCGATCGCCATGAGGTTAAGCTCAATTATAGCAGTTCTGGTCAGGGCGATCGCCACTTTCGTAGGTTGGGTGTCAGAACGAAACCCAACTTAATTCAATATTGGGGAGTCTGTTGGGTTTCACTTCGTTCAACCCAACCTACTATAGTTGGTCTGTTCGACATGGTATGACAAATATATAGCTTCTTATGGAGCAATTAATATCGGTAGCCCCATGCGAACAGAAATAGACAATCGTCAACAACAAAGTGTAACTGATGGTGTGCCCGATGTGACTATATTCGACAAGGCTGAGAAAGAAATCACTCGTCTGTTTGTGAATGATGTTGTCTACCGCTATAACAGGCAAGCAGAAGATACTAAGTTGGGTTAGTGATATCAAGTCCGGTTAAGATGTTGTCATTGCGATCGCAGGGAAGCATTCGCGTTTCGCGTTTCACGCAAGCTTCGCTTTCATGTCGCGAAGCGAAACGCTCCATTCGCAATGACATATTATAGTCAATTGAATTAAGGTTGAGACACACCATTTTATAGCCAATTCTCCCTGGTCTGTCAAGGAATTAAGAAACCGGAGATTAAGAAAAACCCTAGAAGCCTTAAGGCGATCGCTTCGATAATCTGTTGCTGGATTACTGTTCTAGAATTCATAAGGATTCATTGTTCATTGACTTCAATGCCTGCGGCTCGGAGTTGGGCGGCTAGGCGATCGGCCCGTTGCCGTTCCGCTTCGGCTCGTTGTCGTTCTTGCTTCACCTTTTCCGTCCCCCACAGCAACAGATTGCCCTCGTCATCCCACCAGCGCAACCAGTAGCTCTCTAGGTTTTCCCGACACCCTTGCCAGACTCCCAAATAGAGATTCATTTCCGGTATCCAAAATCGTCCTTCTGGATTAGGGGTTTCTAGTTCGTAGCGCTGCTGATCGTTTAATCGGTAGACTTCTAAGACTCCAGTTTTGGGGTCAAAAATGCCGTAATTGGGCACGCGCAAGATCTGCTCGTAGTAGAAATATTTGCCCGGAGGATAGGTTTCCTTAATGGAATATTCCCCACCCTCGGTCTCGGATAAAAATTCCAGGACAATAGTGGGCATGTCTCCCTGTAGGTTGGGGGTATAGCTGCGGCTCACTTCTTCACGGTCAACTCGGATCTGGGGAATATAGGCCCAATCGGGGGCTTTAACGACCATTTTGCCATTGACGGTGGCACAGATGCCGTAGTTGGTGGGAGTGAGGGAAGTTTCGGCTAATTCTCCCGCTTGGTCTAAGCTCTCGGTGAGAGCAGCAGCGAGGGCGGGTTGATAAATATTGTCCACAGGATCGTCGGGGAGTTTGAAGTCCTCCGGTAGTTTTTCCCAGGTAATGGCGTAGGAGGAGGTGACTAACATGGTTGGGGATGCTGGGAATGGTCGTTGATTATTTTATCAGGTTGGGATGGGGGGATGGGGCGATCAATTTTTGATTTTTGATTGAACTGACGATCACCCCACGACGATGTTGTTAGGATACCCACCATCAATGACGTAAACCCGCCCTATCCCGATCGCCCGGTGGGGGAGGGCGGGTTTAGGACAGGTATCGATGGGTGTCGTTATGGGTGGGTTTAACCCGCTCCTTGACATCCAAGACAGTATCTACAAAATTGATTACCCATTATCCAACTTCAACACGGCCATAAACGCGGACTGAGGCACGTCTACTGTACCAATGGACTTCATCCGCTTTTTCCCCTTGGCTTGTTTTTGCAGCAGTTTTTTCTTCCGGGAAATATCACCGCCGTAGCATTTGGCTAATACATCCTTACGCAAGGCGGGGATATGTTCGCTGGCAATGACTCGCGAACCAATGGCGGCTTGGATGGGAACCTTAAACTGATGGCGAGGAATTAATTCTTTAAGTTTTTCGGTTAATCCTCGCCCCACATAATAGGCTTTATCTCGATGGACAATCATGGCGAGAGCATCAACGGGATCGTTGTTGATCATGATGTCTAAGCGGACTAGATCGTTGGTGCGATAGCCAATAAACTGATACTCCATACTGGCATAACCGCGCGATCGCGTCTTCATCTGATCGAAAAAGTCAGTCACCACTTCTGCTAAGGGCAGTTCATAAATTAAGGTGGTACGACTTTGGGTTAAATATTTCATATCCTTGAATACCCCCCGCCGAGTTTGGCACAATTCCATCAATGTGCCCACATAGGTTTCTGGTGTAATAATATCGACTTTGACGTAAGGTTCTTCAATGCTCTGCCGTTCGTTGGCTGGGGGTAAAGTGCTGGGATTATCGATGGTGAGGACTTCTTCAGAGTTGAGGACGACCCGATATACTACGGAAGGCGCGGTAATAATCAAATCAAGATCATATTCCCGCTCTAACCGTTCTTGGACAATTTCCATATGTAATAATCCTAAGAACCCACAGCGAAAGCCGAAGCCCATGGCGCTAGAGGTTTCAGGTTCATAGGAGAGCGCGGCATCATTGAGTTTGAGCCTTTCCAGGGCTTCTCGCAATTCGGGAAATTGGTTGGCATCGGTGGGAAACATGCCGCAAAAGACCATAGGGTTAGCTTCTTTGTATCCCGGTAAAGGTTTCTCGGCAGGTTCGGCTTTTAGGGTAATGGTATCGCCCACCCGCGCATCTTCTACGGCTTTAATGGAGGCGGCTAAATAGCCCACTTCTCCGGCGTGCAGTTCTTCTACTTGCACTTGGGTGGGGGAGAGAACGCCTAATTCGTCGATGTCGTATTCTTTGCCGGTTGCCATCAAGCGGATGCGATCGCCTTTAGCGACTTTACCATCGACCACCCGAAAATAGACGATCACGCCCCGATAGCTATCATAATAACTGTCGAAAATCAGCGCCCGTAGCCGCTTCCCCGTGGTATCTTCAGGGGCAGGAATTCCCTGAACAATGGCTTCTAGGATTTCCGGAACGCCAATTCCTTCCTTCGCCGACGCTAAAATCGCTCCACTACAATCTAAACCAATCACCTCTTCAATTTCTGCCTTCACCCGATCCGGTTCCGCTCCCGGCAAGTCAATTTTATTCAGCACCGGGATAATCTCTAAGTCGTGTTCCAGGGCTAAATAGACATTGGCTAAGGTCTGGGCTTCCACGCCCTGAGAGGCATCCACCACCAACAACGCTCCCTCACAGGCAATCAGCGATCGCGATACTTCATAAGAAAAATCCACATGCCCCGGAGTATCAATTAAATTAAGAACATAGGTTTCCCCATTGTTCGCCTGATAATTCATCCGCGCAGCCTGGAGCTTAATGGTAATGCCCCGCTCCCGTTCAAGATCCATAGTATCGAGGAACTGGGCCTTCATATCGCGATCGGCAACCGTTCCCGTAAACTGGAGGAGGCGATCGGCCAAGGTAGACTTCCCATGATCGATATGGGCAATAATAGAGAAATTACGAATATGAGAGACTTTAGCGCCGGTCATAAAGTTTAATTTGAACCTAATTGCGTGAAACTTACAGTCAAAAGGGTCGCTCCGGTTCAGACACGCTTGAGTCAACAAGCACTCTGTCGATTGGCTCGGATTGTTAATATAGTTTAACCTAGTACGGGAGTTTAGGGAGATTCCCCTTCAATGACCCACCCATCAGACGATCGCAGCATGTTAGACTAAGATAAACCCTACGCGCTTTAAACAGGCCGATCCTCTCGTCTGGTAAGCTAAAAAACCCAATTGGCTCAAGAGAGTCCCCCCGCCTCTTGAGGAGACGGAAAAAATATCCCTCTAGTTTTGAGGTAAATCGGGTCTTTTTTCTCTCAATCCAGTTGAAAAAAAGACCCAAAAACATTAGGGTAACAACCAAAATCTGATGTATATCGAGGCTTTAATCTAAACTGATGAACGATCCCACCCTTTCTTCCGAACGCCAACTTGATAAAGTAGAAATCTCCATTACTCTCGATGCTGAATTACTCGAACAAATTCAGCACCTTACCAACGATCCCTCTCGCATTATTGAAACAGCAATTCGTCAATGGCTCAGAGGTTCATCCCAACGGGATGATGAACTCACCCGCACTCTGATTAAAAGTCCTCCCCTACCTCCAAGAGGGGAATGGAACGATTAATCCCATAATCTTCCTGGATTTAACTCACCCACTGGGATCTCTGAACTAGAGAAGTCCCAATGGGGGTTTCATATGTTCTATTCTCCAGTGTTGACAGAAGTAAGCCTTCTCAAGAGCATCTGAGAGATCGTCAGGATTCAGACTCGGTTGAGATCTCACTTGCCCAAATTAGGAATCAATGATGGACAGGCCTCTGCTACGGGCAATCGATTATTCCTAAGTCAGCAAAATCTGAGTTACTCTAGGTTAGAGGTCAAACGTCTCTAGAAATTCACGCTATACCAACTCATGAATGCTTCTTCCCATGCATACATTCCGGCCTTGAAGGAAACGAGCGCTTCTAACGATTCAGAGAAGGCAAACTCATCCACACCGATTCTATCAGAGTTAGGGGCTGAATTAAGCTTTATTCATAATACTTCGGGTGAGTACCTGGCTTTTAACTGGACTCAAGGGGAACGCTATGGTTTAGTTCCTGAGAGCCTGGTGGGAGAACTGATGGAAAACACCCTCTACCCGATTCCCATCGATCCTTACTTAGATCGGGTGCGTCAAGTGTTGGAAAATAAATTACCAGCACGGTTGAGTTATCCATTTCGCTATGGAGAAAACTACTTACTCTTCGATCTAGTTCTAACTCCAGTGCTAACCTCACCTTTAAAGGCCAATCAGGTGTTGGTTCTCGGACGACTCCTATCGAGTGCGGTTGGCTCTCAATCCTTTGCCAGTAGTCCAGAAGTACCCACCCAACAAGGGGGACGAAGACGGGATCATTATCAAACCCTTCTGACTCGAATTACACACAAAATTAGACGAACTCTAGATCTAGAAACCATTTGGAATCAAACGGTAGAAGGATTAGGGATTGCCTTAAACTTAGAACGCTGTGCGATCGCCCAACAATGCCTAGAAACCGAACACCTGAAAGTGGTGGCTGACTATAGTCATGACGGAGGGAGGTCACAAGTGGGCAGCTTGTTCCCCTTAGAGAAAGAGTCGCCCTTAATCACAGCCTTATCGAGTCTAGAACCCTTAGCTTGGGTAGAACCCGATCGCCAAGGAGTTCCAGAGTCCCGGTTAGCGGTAGCCACCTGCTATCAGGATCAACCCAATGGTTTACTGCTCTTATCGCCTCCCGTGAGATCGGATGAGGATGAACCCTATTTATGGTCACCTGAAGAAATTGAGTTGGTTCGGGAGTTAGCCGATCAGGTGGGAACGGCGATCGCCCATGCTACCCTATACCAAGAACTGGAATTAGCCAGAGAACAAGCAGAAGAAGCTTCACGACTCAAAAGTGAATTTTTAGCCAATACCTCCCACGAACTCAGAACCCCCCTCAACGGCATGATTGGCTTTCTGAAGCTGATCCTCGATGGTATGGCCGACGACCCAGAAGAGCAACTCGAATGGGTTGAAGAAGCTCATAAATCTGCTCTACATCTGTTAACCCTGATTAACGATGTGCTGGATCTGGCCAAAATAGAAGCCGGCAAAATGCAGATCGAGCTAAGTCCGGTGAATCTCGATGAATTGTTGACCAACTTAGAAAACTTTACCCGACCCCAAGCAGAAACAAAAGGATTAAGTTACGAAGTTAGCCGTACTTCCACGAGAGACGAAGTAATGATTACGGGCAATTATCAGCGTCTATTGCAAGTGATGTTAAATCTGGTGGGTAATGCCATTAAATTTACCCATGAAGGGGGAATTACCATCACCGCCGAAGTGATTGCCAAGAAATTTGAAGTTGACCATCGGGAGTATCCAGGGTTTGTGAAGGTGAGTGTGGCTGATACGGGGATCGGTGTCGCTCTGGATAAGCAAGAAAAACTGTTTCAATCCTTTTCTCAAATTGATGGCTCTCGTACTCGTCAGTACGGAGGAACCGGGTTAGGATTAGCCATTTCTCAGAGATTAATTGAGGCGATGGGGGGTGAGGTTAATTTCTTTAGTATGGGAGAAGGACTTGGCTCAACGGTGACTTTTACGGCTCCTTTGGGACAATTGCCGGTGATTGTGAAAGATTGACTTGCTCACCGTCCTATTACAGAGATCTCAACGGTCATAGCGGCGATCGCCAATTCTGATTAAGGACTCAAGACCGTGGGTACTTTAATCCATTTTTGATCGGTAAGAATATTAAACAGGCTGATCGACTCTTCTAATAAGCAGGCATGACCGCTATGGGGTAAATAGACCACTTGAGAGTTAGGAAGGTCGTGTTGCAAATGGCGAGCTTCAGACATTGAAGGTAACAAGCGATCGCTACCACTGGCTAAAATAAGCGTAGGCGGCGTAATTTTTTGGACATCTTGGGGCGTGAGGGTAAACTGTCGCAGTAAAGACAACCGCCAAGCGGAAGTCTCCGCCGGCACAGCACAAAGGGCAGACCAGAGAGCTTGGCGATCTTGGGGAGCAATTCGAGGCAAAGCGGCTAGTAACAAATAAACCGCCACACTCCCTAAATTATAGAGGCGATCGGGAACCCAAGGCACAATCGATTCCCCCAACATCATCCAAGGACGACGGTGAAACGAAGAAGCAGGATTGACCAAAATTAAGCGAGAAATTAAATCCGGTGCTCTGAGAGCCGTTTTCAGGGCCAAACAGCCCCCAAACGACTCCCCACACAAATAGACCTGCCGGTTGACCCTAGAGAGCAATTGAGCTGTAATTAAATCGATGAGGCGATCGCTCAACCCCTCCCAATCCAAACGATCCTCAGCCGGAATTCTCAAGGCACAGACCTCAAAATCCCTCTGCAACTCTTGTACCTGACGACCAAACAGCGATCCCCAACCATCCATACCCGGCAAGAAAACCCATAAATCTGCCTCGGTACGCATAGCGCTCAACTGGAGAAAATGGGGCAACCGGTCAGACATAGGAGAAAATAGAAGTATCGTCTTGGGTATTCAAAATTAACTAATCCTGATCATAGATTATAGATAATATCTTCATGGATCGATCCAGTTTGTTCTGTTGTCTCACCTAGAATCAATTGGCAATCCAGACAAAGTTAATCAACTAAGGCTACAATCAGAATCAATTCCCTTTATCGATCCGTTGAGTAAAATCTCTAGTAAACTGCATAAGACAACCTGACGGGTAGATTTCACAAAGTAGGTCATTTAAAAAAACTAACCTTAATCTTCTATGAACTCTGACTATCCCGCAAAAAAAACCTTTACCATTACAACCCCTCTATACTACGTCAATGACTTACCCCATATTGGCAGCGCCTACACGACCATTGCCGCAGATGTTTTAGCCCGCTACTGGAGACTGCGAGGCGAAGAAGTCTTGATGATTACGGGAACAGATGAGCATGGTTTGAAAATCCAACGGACTGCCCAAGAGCGGGGGAAAGACCCCCAAGCCCATTGCGATGAAATTGTCCAGGGGTTTGAAACCCTCTGGCAGAAGCTCAACATCCAGTACGATCGCTTTAGTCGGACAACAGCAGCGAAACATCATCAAATTGTGCAAGAATTCTTCCAACGAGTTTGGGATAACGGAGACATTTATCAGGGGGTGCAAAAAGGATGGTACTGCGTTTCCTGTGAAGAATTTAAAGAAGAGCGAGACCTGCTCGACGACCATCGCTGTCCGATCCATACGAACAAAGTCACAGAATGGCGAGACGAAAATAACTATTTCTTCCGGTTGTCCAAATATCAAGACTCGTTAGAAGCCTTCTATAGTGAGAATCCTGACTTCATTCAACCGGAAAGCCGTCGTAATGAAGTATTAAGTTTTGTGTCCCGTGGACTGCAAGATTTTTCCATCTCGCGAGTTAACCTAGATTGGGGATTTCCAGTTCCCACCGATCCCGACCATACCCTGTATGTGTGGTTCGATGCTCTACTCGGCTATATCACCGCCTTACTCGATCCCGAAGATTCCCCCAGTTTAGAGCAGGCTATAGCCCGGTGGTGGCCGATTCAAACTCATCTGATTGGTAAAGATATTCTCCGCTTCCATACCGTCTACTGGCCAGCCATGCTCATGTCTGCGGGTCTACCCTTACCCCGACGAGTGTTTGGCCATGGATTTTTGACAAAAGACGGGATGAAAATGGGGAAAAGTGTCGGTAATACGTTGAATCCCTATGAGTTAGTGGATCGCTATGGGGCTGATGCAGTCCGCTACTATTTTCTCAAGGAAATCGAGTTTGGTAAGGATGGGGATTTTAATGAAACCCGATTTATTAATGTTCTTAATGCAGATCTCGCTAATGATTTAGGAAATTTACTTAATCGTACCCTAGGAATGGCGAAAAAGTATTGTGCCGGCAAAGTTCCGGCGATCGCCGGCGATCGAATTCCTGATGATAACCCTCTGAAAATCTTGGGAACATCCTTGAAGTCAAAAGTGGATCTCGGTTATAATGCTCTTTCCTATTCCCAAGCCTGTGAAGCCATTCTCAGCCTAGTCCAAACCAGTAATAAATATATTGACGAGCAAGCGCCCTGGACATTGTATAAACAAGGGCAACAGGAAGCCGTTGCAGAAGTTCTTTACTCAGTTCTAGAATCGGTTCGTTTAGCGGCCTATCTCTTCTCACCGATTATTCCGGGCATTAGCACTGCCATCTATAATCAATTGGGTTTTAGTGTTGACTTTAACGAAAATGCGGATTTAAAGAACCAAATTCCTTTTGGCACTCATGTGCAATGGGGAATCTTACCCGCTCAACAAGCATTAGGCAAACCCAAGCCTGTTTTTCAACGTCTAGAGTTAATTGAAGCTTGAGTTTGATATAATGACAAGCTTTACTTTCCCTTTCCAAACCACCATAAAACCATAAGATTTTAATAACTGAGGTATAACAATGATGTATGAATCGATGGAACAAAATCAAAGTCTCTGCACTCCAGAACAAGTGCTGTCCAATCGGGGAACTGTGGCCATTTTTATTGATGGTTCTAATCTGTTTTATGCAGCTCTGCAATTGGGGATGGAGATTGATTACACGAAATTATTGTGCCGCTTAACCAATGGTTCTCGCCTGTTGCGGTCATTTTTCTATACGGGAGTCGATCGCACCAATGAGAAGCAGCAGGGCTTTTTGTTATGGATGCGTCGCAATGGCTATCGCGTGATTGCTAAGGATTTGGTGCAACTGCCGGATGGCTCGAAAAAGGCCAATTTGGATGTGGAAATTGCCGTGGATATGATGGCGTTAGTGGGGTGTTACGATACGGCTGTATTGGTGAGTGGGGATGGGGATCTCGCTTATGCTGTCGATTCTGTGAGCTATCGGGGGGTACGGGTAGAGGTGGTGAGTTTGCGATCGATGACCAGCGATAGTTTGATTAATGTAGCCGATCGCTATATCGATCTCGAAAGCATTAAGGAAGATATCCAGAAAACCCCCCGGCAAAACACCTATTCCTATCGGCCCTTATCGAGTTTAAGTCTGATGGATGAACGACAGGAAAAACGATAATGGTATGGAGTACAGGGTTGAAGTCTGAAAGCCTGAGTCCGGAACGCTCTTGCTTTTTGCGTAGCGCTCTCTCCTTAATGTTGGCGATCGCTTTATCTGCTTGTGCGGGATCGAATCCTTCTAATCAACTGGTGGAAGCAGCATCGGATGCTGAATCCTCCGATGAGGTTCAATTGGTCTTTAAGGATATCACCCTAGAACAGGGTGATACTCAAGGTCAGTTGTTATGGAAAGTTCATGCAAAATCGGCAACCTATAGTGAAGATCGACAAATTGCCATTGTAGAAGAACCATCAGGGGAATTGTATCAAGATGGAAAATTGGTCTATCGAGTCGAGGCAAAACGGGGAGAAGTTCACCAAGATGGCAATTTAATTTTACTTAAAGACGAAATTAAGGCGATCGCCGTTGAAGATGAGGTGGTGTTAGAAGGCAATGAACTGGAATGGCGACCCCATGCAGATGTGCTAGTGGTTCATAATACACTAACGGGTTCCCATCCCCAGGTCGAAGCCAAAGCCGATCAAGCCAAAGTCTATAGCCGGTTGCGGCAAATGGAATTGATCGGTAATGTAGAGGCGATCGCCCATACTCCCCAGTTACGAATGAACACTGAACATTTGATGTGGTTGATGAAAGATCAGCAAGTGCTGGGATCGGTTCCCCTGGAAGTGAAACACTACCAAGAAGAGGAACAAAGCTTAACTGAACCACCAGCACGTCCCCCCAGTCACACTGCCTTAGCGGGGGGGAGCATGGTGGACTTAGAGAATGAATCCGTCACCTTGATGAATCAAGTGACCTTAACCGCAGCCAACCCTGCTTTAGAAGCTAAAAGTGATTCCATGACCTGGGATTTGAAATCCCAGTCTGTGGGAGCCAATCAAACCCTCACCTTAGAGCATCTGGATGAACAACTGACCTTAGTGGGCGATCGCGGCTCCGTCGATTTAGCCAATCAAGTGGCCCATTTAACCGAAAATGTTCGCGTAACTGGGGGACGGAATCAATCGGATCTCTCGGCAGAAAATGTTACTTGGTCTTTTGGAACTGAAGAGGTAGAAGCCACGGGGAATGTGACCTATCGGCAAGTGAATCCCCCCTTATTTTTGCAAGGAGCCAGGGCCTTTGGCCAGTTACGAGATCAAAATATTACTGTGAGTAGTGGCGATCGTACCCGCGTCGTCACAGAGATTATCCCTTAGCTTACAGTGAGATTATCCGTGGGTGGGGGCGGGTTCAGGAAATTGATTGGTTTGTGTCCTAAATATTGGTTAAACCCGCCCCTACGAAATGGATGGATAATGAGCGATCTTGGGGGCAAAGAAACCCGGTTTCTGGGTTGAGCATGGAGGAATAAATTGTTAATTGTTCATTGTTCTCAAGATTTTCTGGTGTGTTGACTATCTGTAGGGGCGTTTCATGTCGCAAAGCGAAACGGCCGTTCGCCCCTACATACCAAATTGTACTTCAACGAAACCTCTACAGGATTAGCACGGGAGAGAGACTTATTTCTCCCCCTTCTCCCACGGGAGAAGGCTTGCCCTGAGCGAAGCCGAAGGGGGCTGGGGGATGAGGGCAACTTAACCCTGATTCTCAACTGTGTTTTAATCACCAAACGTTCATCTTTACGATCGCCTGCCGTATGATAGGCCAACAGAGTTTGGGAAAAACGCCCCGATCCTAATACTCTCTCAACCGTATATTTACCGTTATTGAGCTTACGTTTCTCACCCATAACCCAAACCTCCCCAGCGCCCTCCAGACAACCCGTAATTATACCCCCTCTGTCTTTCTCCGTACCTCTGTGGTTCAAATAGAATAGCGATCGCCGACTGACAGCCTTTCTCCAACCTTTAAGTTGTATCAAATCAGCGATCGCACCCAAGTGGTTACCGAAATTATCCCTTAGATTCCGGTTCAGGCGATCGCCGGATCAAAACAGCCATCCCTTTATGCAGTTTCCGTTGCAGAGAAAAAGGCAAAGAGCCGGTCAATTTTTCCATGCCATCTACCACCCCTTTGGGTAACACCTTTAACAGATACTCTAGTTTAATATGACCATTGGTTAAGGAATTCGTAAACAAGCGAATTTCTTCTATTTCTAAGCCCGCTTGATTCACGAGGGGCGGAATTTCATCCGTATGCATCAGAAAAATATGACCATCCGAATTGGGGCTAAATTGTTGTTCTTCGTACAAAGAGGGATCGGGACAATCGGAAAACTTGGGTAAATTATGGCGAATATATTCCCCATTGGGGGTGGTCATGACAATATACCCTCCCGGTTTTACCAATTGGGAAATTTTTTGCAGAAATTGATCGGGATGGGCCACATGCTCAATAATCTCCGTAATCAAGACCACATCAAAGCAAGAATCAAACCCTAAATCAAATAAATTACCGGGAGCATACTCAATATCTCCCTTTTCATACTTCATTTTCACGTAATCGACTAATTCCGATCGCAGGTCATTCCAAGTCACTTGGTAGCCCAATTCCGCCAGCCATAGACTATAATTTCCCTGAGAAGCCGCCACATCTAAAACCTTAGCCCCCGGTTGGGCTACTTTTTGCACCAAATCAATCACCACCTGACGGCGATTCTGGTAAGCATAGGTATGACCCAGAACCCGGCGATCGCCATAAATTTCTATCTGGTCATAGTAAAATACTTCTTGCCAACTTGCCGGGGATTCTGGGGGAATTGTGATCTGCTTCATGGCTGAATTTCTCCTAGGTTATGGTAGAACGTATCAGTAGAGTCTTCCACGTAATTATATGAAAATTCTTATGCTTTCCTCCACTTTTCCTTACCCCCCTAGTCGGTCGGGGACAGAAGTGAGAACGTTTAATCTGCTTAAATATCTACAAAAAGACCATCAAGTAACTGTAGTTGCCCAGCGATCGCCCGATGTTACCGATGAAGATATTACCGGCTTACAGGATCACGTCAGCGATCTGAAGATTTTTCCCATTGTCGCCGATGAGCGCAAAGGGGCGATCGCCAAAGGAAAGCGCCTATTCTCTTCATTCTGGGAAGGAAAACCCCAAAATGTGATTCACCGTTACCTCAAGGATATTGAAACCCTGGTTCTCGAAGGAGTCGAGCAGGGCAAGTATGATGCCATTACCTGCGAACATAGTGCCAACGCCGTTTATTTACGTCCAGAGCTAAAAAATCGAGTGGGTATGGTGGTTAATGTTCATAGTTCCATGTATTGGGGAACCAGAAATGCCATTGAGATGGGAGCTTCCGAAAATCCATGGCGCGATCGCCTTTATTTACCCGTTCTCTATCGCTACGAACAACAATACTCTCAAATTACCGATAAACTGGTCGTCACCACCGTTGACGATCAAAAACAACTGCAAATTTTTGCCCCTGCTAACAAAATTGAAGTCATTCCCAATGGAGTCGATCTAGACTTATTTCCCTGTCGAACCCAAGATCCTGGGGGCTATACCTTAGCCTTTGTGGGTTCCATGGACTTAACTCACAATATGGATGCGGCGATCTTCTTTGCCAAAAAAGTCTTCCCCCAACTGCGTCAGCGCTATCCTGAAGTCAAGTATCGCATTATCGGCAATCGTCCCACCCCTGAAATTAAAGCCTTAGCTAACCAACCGGGTGTAGAAGTGACGGGAAGAGTCCCTTCCATGGTGGAAGCGCTCCATCAAACTACCGTGTGTGTGGTGTCTTTACAAACGGGTTTTGGCATTAAAAATAAGACCCTGGAAGCGATGGCGGCAGGTATTCCGGTTGTGGGGAGCGATCGCGGTTTAGAAGGACTCGATGCCGATGGGGTTGCCTTGCGAGCCAATACGGTAAAAGAGTACATTGAAGCCATTTCCCGACTATTTGAGAACCCCCAACTCAGAACCGAACTCTCTCAAAACGGGCGCAAACTGATTGAAGATCAGTTCACTTGGGAACAAATGGGCAAAAAATATGAAGCAACTTTAGCAAACGCTCACTCAGGGTCAGGGGAATAAGAACTGAACCAATGGAGTTGAAACCCCAAAAATTAGCAGAAAAACGATCAATGTCCTCAACCCCTCCCCTGGCCTTTCTTAACGATAGAGTTCCTGAACCCATTCCCACTCCTTCGTTAAGCCCTCCTCTAGGGAGACTTGGGGCTGATATCCAATCAGTTTCTTGGCTTTAGAAACATCAGCACTGGTATGGCGAGCATCTCCCATGGCGCGATCGATGTGATTTCTACGGATCGGTTGACCCACAATCTTTTCCATTGTATCCAACACATCCGTCAGTACCACTCGACTGCCGCCACCAATATTAAAAATTTCCCCAACTGCGTCAGGAGCCGTTGCCGCCGCAATATTGGCAGCTACAGCATCTTGAATAAAAGTAAAATCCCTCGTCTGCTGACCATCTCCATAGATGTCAATGGCCCGATCTTCCAATACCGCCTTGTAAAATTTATGAAACGCCATATCCGGACGTTGACGGGGGCCATACACCGTAAAATAGCGGAGAGCCGTAAACGGAACCTGGAAATTTTGGTGATATAACACACATAACCGTTCCGCCGCCAACTTGGTAATGCCATAGGGAGAAACCGGTTGGGGAGGAATCATCTCTGAAGTGGGAAAGGTTTCGGCATTCCCATATATAGAAGAGGTGGAAGCATAGACAAACCGTTTTAACGTCGTGAACTGTTTCGCCGCTTCCAGCATAATTTGAGTAGCATTAATATTCCGTTCCGTATAGGAGCGAAACCCTTCCCCCCAACTCGCACGCACTCCCGCTTGCGCTGCTTGGTGATAAACCACCTCCACATCCGTCAGCAGGGAATTCCAGTCTAAGGCTTGAATATCTCCTTCTATCAGTTGAAACTGAGGATGATTTTCAAAACTGCTAACATTCCGACGTTTCAGGGTGGGGTCATAATAATCATTAAATTGATCGACACCAATCACTTCTTGACCTTGATTGAGTAAGGTTTCGGCTAAGGTAGAACCAATAAAACCAGCCACACCAGTTACAATTACTTTAGTCATTACAAAGATAATTTTTAGCTCTCATTCCTGCACAATTATAAGAGATGAATTAACCGAGGATGGCTTTCTTAATTTTTCTCAGCTTTTGTTTCCATTGCGGTTCCGGTTTAGGTGCTGGAGGGTCAGCCGGAGGATTGGGATCGCCGAGATAGCGGTAATATCTCCATAACTCTCTATAAGGGCCACCCTGTCCCATAGCGCTTCCAGCCCAATGGAGATACATTAATCGCTTGCCTTTATCATATAAAATATGGTCTTTTTCTTCAAAATGACTCGATCCCGCCCAACTGCCTGGCACTCCTTCTGGTAATTTGACCAAATTTAATCGTTTGGGAATTGATTTGAGAACTAGGTAGTTGAGAATGGGTTGGTCAGTGACTTGGGAGGAAAAATCAAAGTATTCTCGATGTTGACTACATTCTTGCAGAAGACTATACATCTGCTCCTGGGAAATGGCCGTTTTTTTCGAGGCCCAAAAGCCACTATTGAACACATCTTTTAATTCTGCTTCTGTAAAGAGATTTTGTTCTTTGACTAAGGGCGAAAAAATATCTTGTAATCCGCGTCCAGAGTGATGATAATCGCAACAGATAAACCCATAGTCTGATAAGTAAGAGAGGATATCGGACATCTTTTCAAAGACGATGATATCCGTATCGATATAGAGAAAGTCGTCTAGGGGGCCGAACCACGCAACGAGCTTTCGCATTTTGTTGGGTAATGCCAAAAAGTCCCGATCGAATATCTCGCTAATTTTGCTAGTAAATTCTTCTACAAGAGCTAAATCAGGAAAAATCTGAACGTTATGCTCCTCTCCCAGGATTTGGGCGGTTTCTTGATATTCCTCATTGAAGGGTATCATGTAAACTGTAATGCCAGGATCGTACATGCGAATACTGTTTAAGAGGGCGATCGCATTCTCTTTAACTTTATTGTTCGCTACAATGTAAATTCCTTGGTTCATGATTATTTCCTAGAGGTCTTCATTCCTAATTTACGCAACACTTTATCTATAAACGTAGGGGGTGCATTATAAGGTTTAGGTTTACCCACAAATTGAGGTCGATTTTCAGGGTCGTGTAGATAGCGGTAGTGTAAGAATATGTCTCGATAGGGAAAGTCTATATTTTCTCCCGCACAGAGCCTAGTAAATACCTTAGAAGATATACCGATATAGTGCAGGTAAGTGAGCTGTACCCCTTTATCATAGAGCAAATGACCCCGTTGCTCAAAGTGGGGAGAGGTTACAGAACATCCAGTTGTCTGTTCTTTGGGGAGTTGCAGGGAAAAATTATAGGCTGGGCGATCGGAACGCATAGTCATATAGTTAAGAATAGACTGATCTGGCCCATTGGGATATAAGATTTCTGCTTCACCTGATTCCAATTGCTGAAGTAACCACTCTCGCGTTTCTTGTGGAAATAATCCCCGTTTAGATCCATAAAAACCTGCACAAAAAATTTCTGAACTTAAACGCTCTTGTGGAAAAATCTTCCCAACTTTTTCAGAGTGAATATTGTAAACATGGGTAAGATCTTTGTATTGGAAATCATAGACCACGAACTCTTGATCCTTGATGCGATCGAAAACAAAATCTAACTGATTGAGAACCAGAACATCACCATCACAATAAATAAATTTCTCTAAAGGACTGTCTTCATCAAAAGCACAAAATCTCCGATGCATCCCTAAACGATTGACTCCTTCAATTCCTCTTGATTGCCAATTTGCTAAGGCTGAAGGATGTCTCTTCCAAATTTCATACGCAAAATCTTCCCATCGAGAAAGAATAGCTTCATCAGAAAGAAGCTCGACATTGTTTCGACTTTTAACTAAATCCTTAATTTTGTCTAAGCGGTTATCGTAGGGAATAATCCAAACGGGAAACTCTGGACTCAGATTAACTTCGATACTGTTTAAAAGAGCCACCACTTGATCGTAGACGACATCATTGGCAAGGGTATAGATTCCATTAGTCATAAGCTTATTATCTGTAGGTAAATACAGACATCAGGCAAAAATAGGTATGCTTCCATTATGACTGATAGATTCTACCTTTGGCAAGGATTCTAGCGCTGACGACAAGTCTTAAAAAAAAGATAAAGAAAACTAGACTTTGATCGCCTGTATTTTTTTATCTGTTCAAAGATAGAATTCGTCGTTCTAAGCTATTCCATTTAAGGGCTAGATAGCGACCCATGAAAAATTTTTGACGTTGCCAATTGGATAAACTTCGCCATTCTTCATAGGCAGGAACGCAAGTATTAAGTAAAAAATCTTGCCATCGCTTAGTAATATTCTCTGGGGTTATTTCTTGTGCCCGTTGTTGACAATTGTTCATCATCACTTGGCGAAATTGTGTATCATCTCGCAGACGTTTAACGGCATTAACGGTTTCTTCATAACTATTGACTTCGATATAGTCGAGTTCACTTTTTCTTTCCCCCTGAAAGGCAGACTCACGTCCTAAAATCGCTGGAACTCCTGCATTCCAAGCATTAAAGAGTTTTGATGCTGGTTTCCAAGGATAATCTGTGCTATCGTTAAATGAGCGAACAGCAAGAATAGCGTCTACTTCGCTATAGTCATTCCAGCGATCGCGCTCTTTCTCCCGTCTCCAGTTTAACCCCATTTGCTTGAGCTGTTCCTTCCATTCGGGTTGAGAAAGTTCCGGTGCTAAATTATAAGTAATACCAAAGTAAGCGACATTCTCAAAGCGATCGCCTCTTTTCGGACTTCTCGGAATAACCCCAGCTTGAGGCCAATGAGGCAAGTAAAATCGTTTACTCGGTAACAAGTATCTATCTTCATCCACTGATTGAATCTGTAAAGGAGGAGAATCAACTTCACAAGCATTCTGAACCACATGAATTGGTGCGTAAGGATGAGAATTTTGATCTCCCTTCACACACACCCAAAGGAGATCGGCAGGAGGTTTTGCTTCATAAGGCAAAGAGTACCGATAAGCAACTACGATCCCCTCCTTTGGCATTTCTGAAACCAACTGGCAAGAAAATCCACTTTCGTACAAACGCAAATAAGTTTGTAAAATCCAACTCCCTAGAACATTTGCTGGACGCAGCTCTTCTGCTCTATCAGGAATGATTTTTGGCCAATCTCTGCGAGGAATATAAAAGTATATTTTAGGTAGGTTCTCGATCATCAAAGTTAACTCCAGCTCGTCTGATCCCTAATAAATTAGATCAATTATACAATTATTAGGATCACTCCATATACAAAATCAAAATTATTGACAAATAAAGATATAAATGTTATGTTACTATTTGTTTGTTTGATTTATGTCAAGCAACAACTTGCATCAAAAAAATCTATAATCATAATTTTCTCTAAACTTAAGTTTAATGAATACCAAAAAAGTTTTGTTTATCATCTCAGCAGGACACTCTGGTTCTAGCCTTCTTTCCGTCATTCTGGGGAGTCATCCTCAGTGCTTTTCTGCTGGAGAATTTGGAAATCTGCCTAACCGCTACAGAAACGGAGCTTTCCTAGACTGTATTAACCGTAATTCAGATTTTTGGGAAGAAACCTTTGGCAAAGAAGGTATAAAGCAACTCTCTATTGGCTTAGGGGACACTCGTGCAACACCCTATATTCCTTTAAAAATAGAAAAAAGAGTTCGAGAATTCTTAGGCAACGACCAAGTCTTTAATCCCTATAGCTTAATGTTTTCTAAACTTAATGAAGAAGTAATAATCGATGCCACTAAATTTTACCCCTTTGTGGAAAAGAAGCTTAAGGCTAGAGAATTTAGATCTGGGGAAGTTGAAGCCTATTTATTACATTTAGTTAGAGATGGAAGAGCAGTCCTTAATTCTTTCCTACGCAGATTCCAAGATATGGACGTTGTAGACTTTACTGAGGGTTGGGTACAAAAGACGAAGGGAAGGCAGGCTTATTTTCATTCATTTAAAGAAGATAAAAAAATAGAAATTGCCTATGAAGACTTGGCCAGTCAACCACACCAAACCATTCAAACCATTTGCCAATGGATTGGCATAGAATTTATAGAGGATATGCTAGAGTACTGGAAATACGATCACCATGACATTTCTGGCAACGATGGAACTTACTCTTTAATTAGACGCTACCAAGGGAAAGAAATACTAGATAAAGTGCGTGAAGTTCATGGAGAGTATTACGAAAAACGAGATTTATCAATTAAATTAGATTTACGCTGGAAAAAAGAGCTATCACCAGAGAACTTAGACATATTCAACCGTATTGCTGGAGCAGTTAACCAACCCTATGAGTACAATTGAGCAAAGAGGATGAGAAAGTAATTAAATCATGAACCTTATAGATATAAGGGTAAGGTCTACTGATGAAAGTTTGCTTTCTTTTTCCCCAGATATCTTTGTTTAGAGATATTTTTGAATAACTCTTGTACCCTCTCATATTAAGTGAGGAATGAAGCAATCATCAATATTTTTGTGATATCAAAAATAAAGTTTATCATCGCTTAACAGAGTGAATCTATGGATTAAGTGATCACCCTTAATTATTGACAATTATAAATAAACATGATAACCTAAAGGAGGAAAATATATAGTACAAAATAATATAAAATTGTCATTTATGATCAAAAAAATAGATAGAAGAAATAAAGTTGTTTTTGTAATAAGTATGGGTCGCTCAGGATCAACCTTAGTTGAATTGATGATTGGCAGTCACCCAGATGCGTTTTCATTAGGTGAAATCAGCAAGCTTCCTCAGATGGTACAAAAAGGAAGAGACTTTTGGTATCCTGAAGATAGTACCTTTTGGCTAGATAATTTTACAAAGGCAGAATTAAAGCAATTTGCAGCAGGAATGAGCAATCACAGATTGCATCGATATATTCCTTTAAAACTTGAACGCCTAGTTCGAGAATGGTTAGGGAATGACGAAATTCTTAATCCCTATACTATACTTTTTTCTAAAACTAAACAATCTATTCTGACTGATTCTAGCAAGGAAGTGAGTTGGATCTCCAATAAATTGAAGGCTAGGGAATTTAGGCAAAATAAAATTGATGCTTACCTCTTGTATAATGTACGAGATGGTCGAGCAGTTATTAACTCCTATCTCCGGTTTAAGAAAGACTCCATAGAAAACCTCAGTCATCAATGGGTTAATCTTTTTAAAGAGCAAAGTGAATTTTACAATAATTTTTCAGAGGATAGAAAGTTAGCAATTCGCTATGAAGAAATGGCCACAAATCCTCACAAAGTGTTACAACAGATATGTCATTGGTTAGATATTGAGTTTGTCCCGGATATGATCGAATACTGGAAGCACGATCATCATCATGTTGTTGGCAGTCGAGGAGCGAATGCTTTAATTGCAAAATACAAGGGGAAAAAACAAAAAAATCTGGAAAGTCATGGTCAATACTATCAAGACCCAGAATTTAAAATCAAGTTAGACATGCGATGGAAGCAAGAGTTATCACCAGAAAATTTACAAGTGTTTAATCAGATTGCTGGAGAACTTAATAAACCTTATGAATGGAACTTAGACATATAAGTAATGACTAAGTTTTAATTCAAGTCTGATCTTGCGTTCTGGAGGCACTGGTTCAACTTTTGGGCCAGCTCAAGTACATTAGGGTAATCCATAAAAGAGCCATGGTTGCCTGGTACATCATAAACTTCTACACCAACAGAAGTCATTTTTCTCCAACCTAGTAGTGGATCAAGTTTCCATCCTTCTGGTATGGGTCGTCCTAACCTGGAGCGAAATAGTGTAATTTTGCCATCATAGATGGTAGGAGTATAGCGGCTTTTTGCAGCTCTATTGACTTTCCGAATAAAATGACTGGTTTGAATCACAATATTTGTGCCATCATCTTTAGGCAACCAGTCTTCAGAAGGAAGTTGGTCGAAAGCCTTAGAAGATGAAGCCATACCCTTCATACGATCTTGCCAACGTTCAACAAGATACTCAAAACCTTGTTGAGAAAATCTTCTCCAATGCCGAGCCAGTCGTTCATAGGGTGAAAGAGGTGTGGTGTGAATACGTTCAAGAGCATAGGGACTATGGCTATCAAGAATGACAAGCAGAGCAATTTCCTGGCCTTGTTGTCTGAGTTGTTGTGCCATTTCAAAAGCTACTAGACCACCAAAAGAGTAACCTCCAATCAAGTAAGGACCTTGAGCTTGAAATGCTTGCATTGTTTGAATATTACGAGCAGCTATAGCTTCAATAGTAGTTAAAGGTTGGGTTTTGCCATCAAGACCTTGTGCTTGTAAACCATATAACGGTTGATGCAAACCTAATTCAATTGCTAAGTTGCTATAATTAAGAACATTTCCTCCTATCCCATGACTAACAAAGAAGGGAGGATTATCGCCATTGGGCTGAATTGGAACTAACGATGACCAGGCATCAGTGAAGCGATCGCTTTGCAATATTTCTGCTATTTCTTTGATCGTTGGTGCTTTCATCAGTAAAGCCAGAGGAAGCTTCACCCCCAAGGTTTGTTCAATTTCAGAGAAAATTTGGGCAGCTAATAGGGAATGTCCGCCAATTTCAAAGAAATGATCGCAAATCCCAATAGGCTTTTGCTCCAACCATTTTTCCCAAATTTCTACCAATTGGCCTTCAATTTCGTTGCTAGGAGGGATAAACTGCTGAGTTAATTCTAAGTTATCGCGGCTTGGTTCTGGCAAAGCACGACGATCTAATTTACCATTTGGTGTTAGAGGTAGAGCATCTAAGAACATGAAATGGGCAGGTATCATATAGTCAGGGAGCTTGCCTTGAATCTCATGTCGTAATTCTTCCTTTAAAGAAGAGTGAACAGCCATGGTAAGGCCAGATTTGGGGATTAAATAGGCAACCAGTTGAGTTTCTCCTTGAAGAGTTTCATGGGCAGAAACAACAGATTGTTTAATCTGGGGATGATTTTCTAGAACAGCTTCAATCTCACCAGTTTCGACTCGCATTCCACGGATTTTAACTTGAAAATCTACTCGCCCAAGAATTTCTAAACCACCGCTTTCTAAAATACGAGCCACATCCCCAGAGCGAAAAAGCCGATTAAAGGGATCTTCTGAGAAAGGATTAGAAATAAATTTGGCCTCATTATCTTGGGGGCGGTTGAGATAGCCTCGTGCCAGATTTTTTCCAGAAATCGCCAATTCCCCAATTTCACCCATAGGTAGAAGATTAAGGTTTTCATCCACCACGTGAATACAATTGTGATCGTAAAGTTTCCCCACAACCGGTACATAACCAGAATCTCGTTCAAAGTCTTCAGGGACACAATTGGCACAAACTCCTAGAGTTTCTGTCTGACCATAAAGATTAAAAACTTGTGGTTGTTTGTTTATCGGAAATTGACGGCGAACTTTTTTCAGGAGAGGACAAGGTAAAAGACCACCTGAAAAGACAAGAAACCGCAACTGACTAGAGTGGAGCAAATTTTGCTTTTCGAGAGGAAGAGTGTCTAAAGATTGAATCCCGTAGCGCCAAACTGACGCAACTGTATCAAATACAGTTACCTTTTTATCTATGATGAATTGAAACAACTGGAGTGGATTTTTAATGTATTCATCAGTGGCAACAATAACTTTTGCTCCTTTACATAAGGGAAATAGGAGTTGACGTAAAGACGAAGAAAACGAGAAGGAAGCAGTATGTAAGTAGTAGTCTTGTTCTGTAATAGGGAAAACATCTGTTAGTCCCTTCAGGTAATAGCTAACATTTTCCTGAGTAATTTGTACTCCCTTGGGTTTACCGGTTGATCCTGATGTGTAGATAATGTAAGCCAGGTTATCGGGTTGAACAGTTCTTAAGGGATCATCCTGTGGATAGGATCTCAAAAGAGAACAATCTGTATCTAAATTTATTATTTTTCCCAAATAACTAGGAAACTCCTCTCGTAAATGTTCTTGGGTAAGTAACCAAGAAATTTTTGTTTCCTGAAGAATAAATTCCGAGCGTTCTTTAGGATATTTCGGATCGAGTGGAATATAAGCTCCTCCTGCTTTCCAAATCCCTAAAATGCCTATAATTAACTCCAAAGAGCGTTCGGCACAGATGCCGACACGGACTTCTGGTTTTACCCCTAAGCTTTGTAAATAATGTGCCAGTTGATTCACTTGGTAATTGAGTTGCTCATATGTTAACTGCACATCATTACATTCGAGGGCGATCGCATTGGGGCTTTGCTGGACTTGCTCTTCCCATAAACTTTGAAATAGTTTCATAGTAATTTTACTCCATAGATAGATATATAATAGCTTATAGCCACGGTTTTCTCTTCTTTAAATTGAAATGAGTCGTATTTTGCTATCGCTTTAGTCCTTCTAACATTGTCACGACATCTGGATTGTCCTTCCTCCAGATATTTCTTTGTTTACGAATGTCTTCCAAATGCTCTTCAATATTCTCTTGAGCAATCATAATACCAAAATCTTCCGGCACTATTTCTTGATTATACTGTAAAATCCGATTGAGAATCAAGTCTCCAACGTGCATTGTAAAATGAGAACTATCCCTGTATTTAGTCATTTGATCGGTGATGAATTCCGTAGTTATACTGTTATAGCCAGAAAAGTCCCAAACTGGGAGTATATTAACAATCTCTCGCTTCCCTTGTTCTATAACTGCTTCACTACCTGACATATACATAGCTTCAAATTGAGTAACGTGAGGTGGTGTAATAAAGGCTATCAAATTCAGGTTATTTTCTCGACATAAATCAACAATAATACTGAGATTTTCTAAAGCAAATGGAAATATTTTATCCTTTGGATTATTAATTATTCCTGGAAGCCAAGAAGTAAACTTCACATTCCTATATTTCACATAGTCAGTATCGCGAACGCCTTTAGAGTTATAGTATTCGTAATCTGGTTTGTCTAAATTAGCTTTAATAGATTCAAGACTTTTACTAAACGTATCCCAAGAAAAATTAATTTCTAGAGATTCTGATAACGGCAAACCTTGTTGTTGCAACCTATCTTCTTTAAAACCGGTTTTCCTTAAATAGGGATCTTCTAGAAGCCATAAATCTATGCCTAGAATAACGACTTGAATATTTTCTTGTGTTTGAATAGCATATTCCAAATAACGTCTTTGCTCATAAAACGTCATTCCTTGCATAGCTAAATTATAAACAGGTTGATATGTTTGTAATGCTGGATGCTCTACATCAAAGGCTGTTTCTACGCGAGATGCCCCTAAAAATATAGTTTTAGCATCTTGACGAGTTAGGTCTACTGCCTTATATAATCTTGTGTTATCTACAGTTGCAGGCTTAGACTGATTGATTCCTCTAATCACCAGGATATTCATGATCCCGAAAGGATCGATAATTGCATTAAATAGGGCAACTAGGCATGATCCGCTGGCTGCTACTGACAACAAGATAAGACTAAAACTACGATAAGGCTTCATATTCACCTCAGAATTGAAAATATAAGAACTCGCTGACTTGATTCAATGAAAGTAAACAGACAAAAACCATCGTACCTGCTCCAACTGCCCACCACCATTTAGGTTGAAACTTTTCCATTATTTCTTGGGTATTTGGACACCAAATTACCACTGCAAGTAAGGCGATAATGGTTACAAAATTGATGCCTAAAGTTGTAGCATCGGTTCCTGGAAGATAGGGTAGAGCAGATAGCACTTCTTGTCCCTTGAATTCTACACCCAAAGGAGTGAGCCAAGATAAAAGTGACTCAAACTTACCGGGTAAAACAATACCTTTCATTCCAGTAACTGATTGAATCATGAAGGCAGCATCTTGAAAGCTCGTCGATCGAAATAAGATCCAACTCATCACCACAGCAAAAAAGGTAATGAACCATGCAAGAAACCAAGGTAATTTAATACGCAGTCGTTGCCATTGCCGGTCTATAACGAGGTATAAACCGTGAAGTCCTCCCCAGACCACAAATGTCCAACCTGCACCATGCCAAAGTCCTCCTAAGAACATAGTAATCATTAAATTCAAATTTCGCCTTAGTTCTCCTTTACGGTTTCCTCCTAGTGGAATATACAGATAATCCCGGAGAAAGTTTGAGAGGGTAATATGCCACCTGCGCCAAAAATCAGCAATGGAGGTTGCTTTGTAGGGAGAATCAAAGTTAATCGGCAATTCAATATTAAACATCCATCCCAAGCCGATCGCCATATCTGAGTAGCCGGAAAAGTCAAAATAGAGTTGTAGTGTATAACATAATGCTCCCACCCAGGCTTCTACAAAACTCACCTGGCTTGCATGATCGAATACGTCTGCCACCCAAGGGGAAAGACGGTCTGCAATGAGCATTTTTTTACTCAAACCCAACGTGAACAGGGTTAGTCCTCTGGCAAAGTTGCGATCGGAGAAAATAAATTTACGCTTCTGCCAGAATTGCGGGATCAGTTCATCATGGCGGAGAATCGGGCCAGCGATGAGTTGAGGGAAAAAAGACACGAATAAACTGTATTCAAGAACGCCATATTTTTTGGTTTCCCCACGATAGGCATCAACGAGATAAGCAATTTGGGTGAAGGTATAAAAAGAAATGGCTAGGGGCAGGACAATATTGGGCACTATCAGATCGGTATTCAAGATGCCATTCATCGATTGAGCTAAAAATCCTGCATATTTGTAGTATCCGATAAATCCTAAGTTGATACAGACACCACTGATTAATAAGAGTTTAGCCTGTTGACTTCCATGCTCTGTTCTTGATAGAGTTCTACCGATGAAAAAGTTAGTGAGAATGGAAATTACCAGTAGGGGTAAATAGGCTACATTCCAGTAGGCATAGAAAAAGAGGGAGGTAGCCACTAGCCAAATCATCGCTGCTAAAGTGAGTCGAAATTTAGCTAGACCAAAAAAAATAATTAAGGTAAGGGGTAAAAATAAGAGAATAAAGACGTGGGAATTAAATAGCATAGGATTACTCTAGCCAATTGGAAAGATCTCGGTTAATTAAGTCTTGCAGTTGCAGAATATCTTGTCGATAAATGTTAATAAGTTGCTTCCTAGTTTGGTCAGGGAGTTTGGGTTTTCCTTGGTTACGCTGCTTGAGATTAGTAGCGATACGCTTGCGTAGTCCAGTAGGTAAGAGGGGTTTTAAGACTGCTTTAATGGGATTGGGTCGATTGAGGAGTGTATTGACAGTTCGATTTTTAGGAACTTCTGTTTTATTATGAGTTTTGGTGAAATTTGGCGTAAAGGTTCGATCGACCCCTAAAAATTCAAATATATTTTGGGCTACGGCTAACTTATCTTTGATGAGATCTTCATAGAGATAGATTCTGATTTGACTCGCATCAAAGCGGTCAAAGTAGCGATTGAGTTGGGTATAGTAAAATCCTCGTCTGATATAATGCCAATTGTGACTCCAACCTTGAGAAATGCGCGTCTCTTCTGCTTGAATGGCTTGATTAAAGTCAAAGTTTGTATGGGGTTCAAATCCCTGGGATGCCCAGTATAAATAGTGGGAGAATGCTCGTTCTACTGGATCGCGAAGAATGGCGATCAGTTTCACGTCTGGGATATAGTGTTGTATCCGTTCTGGTGCTTTTTCACTATAAATGTATACAGTTGAGGCTTCCCCGATCGCCTTTTGGGTGGTCACGGGGTCAAAAAGCGATCGGTAAGTGTCGAGATCGGTAACGCGATCGTTCATCTTAAATGTACCTTCGGGCCCCGGATATTCTAAGGGTTCACCTTCTAGGGCAAAAAAATCGGGTTCTTTGCTATATCCGGATGGAACGTAAATTTCCGGATGTTGCTTCAAATAATAATACAGAGATGTTGTCCCTGCTTTGGCAGCACCAATGAGCAAAAAATTAGGCATCGTCATAACGGTAAATCCTCATATCAATCAATGGTAGTTTAACCAAAGTTTAGCACTATTCTCCCAAGTTTCTTCTTGTGCGAGTTGCTGAAATTCTTGACGTATTTCTTCTAATCTATCCCGATCGTTTAATAACTCTATAATCTTCATCGCTACCGCTTCTTGAGTCGTTTTCTCGTAAGGATTACCAGGTGCTTTTATGCAGTATTTTTTTTCACTAAAAGCGTAGCAGTCAGTGGTGACAGGAACGCAGCCTACAGCAGCCGATTCTCGGACTGAAATACAATCTATTTCTTGAAAAGTACAGCCATAGTAATGAATAGATGCTGTAGATTTTTCTTGGATTAACTTTTCCACTCCGATTCTACCATGGTCAGTGACACCGGATTGATTCATCAATTCCATCATCTTTTCTTTCCAGGCTTGAATTTCTGGTTTACTCAAATCATTGCCTGACCAACCATAATAGATGTGTAAATGTGCTTGGGGCACTACTTGTTTTATGATTGGCCAACCATATTGGAGCATTCTTTCAAGTCCTCTAATATAATTGGATGCATAAATTAATTTGTAGGGATCTTTAGGGGCTTGACTATAGTGAAAGTAGTATGGATCAATCCCATTCGGAATAATTGTTATTTTGTTTTCCTCTATTTCCGGTAGTAAGCTCCTGTGGTAAGCTGATTTTACAAAAACGCGGTCAAAATTCTTCAATTTAGATTTGCTAACTTGATGAGGCTGCATGACTTCATGCAAATCCAGCCAAATTTTATTGGCTTTAGTTTGGGAATAGAGTCGCCAAGGATAGCGCCAAATAATTAATATATCAAATCGATCGTATTGATTGAATTCAGAATAGTGTCGATACTCGACTCCATCATAAATTCCTGCTTGGGTTCCACAGTTATTATAAACAGTAACTTGGTAACCTAAGTTCACCCAGGCTCTGGTTAACTGTATAATGGCTGTTTCTGAACCCCCTAATCCGATTTTTAAGGTTTCTGGTGTCCAAAGAGAAGGAGTTGAGCCAGTATAATAGACAATGGAATTTTTGGGCCAAGTTCTTCGGTTAAACCAATGTTTTGTTTGTTTTATTTTAGACTTTAATCGTTCAATCAATGTTTTCATCCGAATCATCTCCATAAGGGCTGTAATTATATTTTCTCTTCGGTTTAATTATTCTAGAAATTATAGAAGCAGACCCTGCCCGCCCTACCTTATGCTTTAATTGATTACCCGGACTTGATATTAATCATGCATAGAATTCCTTAGATCGTCAAGATATGTCACTTTTCCTTTCATCAAGGGTTATGGGCAATGGAGGTATAGGGTGAACGTCTGTTCACCCTTAAGTCGTTTAGGTGAGGGCGATCGCCCCTAACCAGGACTTACTGTTCTTTTAATTTCCTATTGATACAGCCAGAAATAAGTGACCATGGGGATCACAGTGGCCAAAATCAGCAAGACAATCACCCAAACGGTAGCGTTGGAGTTTTTGGTTTCTTCTGCGGAAGCAAAGTTACTTTCTGCTTGAATAGTGTCTTCAACCACGGGAGGGCCGGGATCGGGATTACCGGATAAAATAGCGGTTAAGCGATCGCCAGCTCCTAAAAACGCTCGATTGTAGCGATCGCCATTACGCAACGGCACTTGTATTGTTTCACTCGATACACTTTCCGCCATCTCATCGGACAACCAGCTCTTCGTTCCCTCTCCCGTGCGAATCGCCGAATTATTGGTCACCACATCTAAAACCAATAACACTTGATTCCTCTGCTCCTCTAGAGTCGGAAACCACTTTTCAAACAAATCATTAGTAAAGCTATCAATCGTTTCCCCATAATCCAAACGGCGAATCGTCACCAACCGGACTTCATTCCCCGTCTCTTGTGCCAACTGACTGAACTGATCGCTAAGTTTTCCCTCATTTAACCGACTAATCACATCCCCTTGATCCAGTATCCAAGTCGCTTCTCCCGATTTAACCACAGGCATTTGATAAACCCCCGTTGCTTGGGCCGGTTGGGGATTCATCCACCACAACAACAGAGTTAAAATACTGATTAATAATCCTCGAACTGTTTTTTTCATCCTCAATTTTCCCTCATTAAAATTCTATCTATACTTAACTTATCCTGTTATGGGTAATCGGTAGTCCATCCCCGCGTCTATGCCTTCCTCACCCCCCTTTGCTCTCAGGGATGTACCAAATACACAGAACAACACACATGATGAATCACATAATTACTCACACTGCCTACAAACCATTCTGTCAGATTCGAGTGTTCCCGTCGTCCCATCACCACTAAATCTGCATTCCAAGACTGGGCCAGATCGCAGATCATCCGTCCTGGATTACCATAAGTTTGAGTCAGTTCCGCTTCAAGACCAGCCTTCAGACTCCGATCTGCAAAGGTTTTAAGTAACTCTAGACTCTCTTGCTCAAACTTCTGCCATTGATCGTGATAAGACTTCACCCAATCTGTACTCAACTGCGCTTCAATCCCTAAACTCATCATTCGAGGATCGGGGGGACTATCAGCAGATTGACTCGATAGCACATGCAGTAACCTTAATTGAGCAGAGTAAGTCTGAGCCAGAACTAAAGCCGTTTCAAAAATGGTATGACTGATTGGACTGCGATCGAGAGCAACAAGAATTCGCGACACCATAAGGATTAATAGGGGCAATACTGGAGAAACTGAGGACAAACTATCTAGGCTTTATTGTACTGCCTTTGGTCTAGTCTATCTCTAGGGTAAGCGAGTGATCCATTGCACAAACAAGGCTCCAAGGGTAAGAGTTACAGCAGTTTGCAGTAGGTAAATTATAGTCCAGCGTAAAACTTGAGGAACTCCCATTGAGCATAACCTCCAAAATTAATGTAGGGATACAGGGATTGATTTCACCCTAAAGTCGATTTAACGAAGGGATTGGCGATTGGATAGGGCAGTTTTTTCAACAGTTGTCTCACTCGTCGGTGGGAATGCACTCTGGGAGGATAAATGGGTTATCCCTATCCGCAATACAGTTGATAGGGTAACCACTACCATTAAGCTCAGGGAGGCTGTTGGCAGAAGAGAGATAAGCTGAGGTTGATTTCTTTTCATGATGGTTACCCATCCATTCGAGTGGGAGTGCCAAACCCAGGTTACTGGAGCCTAGAAAAGAATTACATCACCCATTAGCATCACCCAGTTGGGTGAATTGGGGATGATTGAGAGTCGATTGGAGGGCGATCGCCAAATTCTGGTAATCAGCTTGGCAATTATAGACTTGGGCGCACACTCTCAGCAACCGATGGTTGGCTCGGGGAAACGCCATAATAGCCACTTCGATATGGCAGTTTTGGGAAAGATGGTTATAGAGGGGGAGAGCTAAACCATCAGGAAGAGGAAGAGATAGCATAGAACCGATCAGAGATTCTGGGGTATTACAGGATATTCCTAGGGCTTCCGACAGGAGGGTTTTGGCATTGATAATCATTTGATGATTATGCTGCATCAGTGCCAGCCATCCCCCTGGAAATTCGGTTTGGATAAAATCGATCGCCCTTGGAATGCAGAGATAAGGCGTGAAATCTTGGGTTCCTGTCCAGTCAAATTCTAGATGAAATCGGGAGCGATCGCCACGGGATGAGTTAGCGCCATGGCTAATACTCAGGGGACGAATCCGATCTTGTCGCTCAGGTTTAACATACAAAAATCCCGCACCTTTGGGGGTAAAGAGCCATTTATGACAGTTTCCACTGTAGTAGGTAACCTCTAATTCCTCCAGTTTGAGGGGAATTTGGCCCGGAGCATGGGCCCCATCCACCAGTAATTCTATACCTTGGGTTTTCAGCGCTTTCCCCAAGGCTTGAATCGGGAAAATCAAACCGGTCATACTGGCAATATGATCGACCAGCACCAAGCGAGTTTGAGGCGTAACGGCTGCTAAGATGCGATCGGCAATCTCTTGCTCATTTTCTGGCGGAAAGGGAACTGAAATGACCCTCACGTTAGCCCCACTCCGATGGGCCACAAATTCTAGAGCATTGCGACAAGCATTATATTCATGATTCGTTGTTAGCAGCTCATCCCCAGGAGCTAAGGGAAGGGAACGTAAAACTGTGTTCACTCCAGTCGTCGCATTCGGAATTAAAGCCAAGTCTGAAGGCTTTGCTCCTACAAATTGCCCTAACCGCTCCCGCGCTTGGTCAAGCAACCCTTCCAGCTCATGCATGATGAAACCCGTAGGGTTTTGCTCCAATTGTTCCCTTAACTGGGTTTGACGCTCTAATACAGAACGCGGACAAGCACCAAACGCTCCATGGTTCAAGTAAATGCGGTTGGGATCGAGTGCCCACAATTGTTTCCAGGGAGAAACGTCCTGACTGCTTGCTGCATTCATGGATTAAAAATAGGGTTGATGATTTAAACTCCCCAGGCCGGATTCGAACCAGCGACCAATCGGTTAACAGCCGACCGCTCTACCACTGAGCTACTGAGGATCACAGTTTCTTAATGTACCCCTAAACCTAGGCATTTGTCAAGCCTTTTCTCAAAAATCTTTTTTGGAGCGATCGCTATGGCATCAAGAACCCGATCGCCGCCTAATAGGGTAAACCCATACGCAAAGCCGTTAACCGCTCTTGAGCTGAGGCATCCAGCCCATGGAAGAGAGAAGAACGAGAAACTTTTTTCTTCGTTTTTCGTTTCTCATGGAGAACCGTTTTACTATTGCTCACCTCCTGAGCCAACCGACTCGCTGACATCCATTCTGCTCCATAGCCTACCACCGTCATTTGTTGAGCGCGATCGGAAGTAGCCACCATCAAGCGCCTTTGATATTTTTCAATCGAGCGACTAAATTTAGCGCAGGCAATCTCAATATAAGAATCCGCCGTTTGCCCAAAATTTGTGTAATACACAGACAGCATATCCGTAACCCCCTCCCGATGACTCGGAGTGTGCTGCAAATGAGCATCAAACACAATCCGGGTATCATAGCCCCGGAAAGCACTATAGTTCGTCAAAATTTCGATCAGTTGCTCGCGAGCAACCTCTAGGCCTTGGCGATCGCGGGTTGCTTGCAAATCGCTCCAAGCACCAATAATGTTATAACCATCAACAAACAAAATAGCAGCAGTTCGGGGTCGGGACATGGGTCTGGATCGTCAATTTTCAGTTCCGGATTTTGGCATCTTAAGATAGTATAGTGGCATGATACTGGAAAAGTCCTGTTTCAATCTCGATCGACAAACCCTCAATCCTTTCTGGAAAAAGGGTTTCAGAGATTTAACATTGAATTTAGAACTCCCTCCAGAATCAGATATCAACTCAGACAACTTCAACCCTCAGTTAGTTCCCTAAGAATCTTTTCTGAGAGTTAACCCTATTTAGTAACCGTGAAGGAGTGAAACGGATGAACAAAATAGCAGCCTTCATTGGTGCGTCACTCATCCTCCTAATACCAGGAAAAACGGTTTTGGCCCAAGAAGCTCAAGCAGAGGGTCGTCCCGTTTGTGAAGCCGCCCAAAAACTGGCCCAAAGTCCTGACGGCGCAGAACAAACTGTTCGCGGCATGGTTCGGAGTATCGTCGGCGATATGGTCACCCTAGAACTAGCCGACGGTGAAGTGCGTACCGTCTATCTTGACCGCAGAGAGCGGGGATTCATCGGCAACATTTTAGGTGCTGATGTGGTGGTTACTCCCGTTTTCTGTAACCGAGTTTCTCTGTATCGGGAAGCCCCACCGCCCGCGAGAGCCTTTAATATTCCTTCCTTACCTCCCCCGCAACCCGCGCCGAGTCTTCCCCCTCTCAATCCTCCACCCCCACCCCCGCCACCCCCGGCTCCGTTATTACCTCAAACCTGGTAATTTCTTTCTGGTGTGGATAGCAAGGAAGATTTTTCAACCTCAAGAACAAAAAGCGAGACGGTTTACGTCTCGCTTTTTCTCTGGTTTCTACAATCGGCTGTCAAGTTTAGATCGGGAAACGTTATGGAAGTGAGGGTTTGATCGCCTCTGAAAAGCTCAATGTCATACTCTCTATCAACTAGAGTACAGATCGAGAGGGTGGGTTGTTTCGGGTTGCCGATATAGCGGATACCCCCCAGCCCCGCATAATCCACAATCCAATATTCTCGAATCCCTAGAGCGGCATAGTCTTCAAGTTTACGAGCATAATCATTTTGCCAATTCCCGCTCACGACTTCAGCAATGAATTTAATCGAACTGCCCTGGGTCAAAATCGACTGGTTTGCCCAAAGTGGCTCTTTAGAGAGTTCTGTGCAGTCAATCACAGCGATATCCGGGCGAAATGCACTCATCCCAGCATTAGAAGGACGCAATAGACCACGCTGAAGGACAAACCAAGGTAAGCCTAGTCGGTCAATTTCAACGCAGGCTTTTGTATTTATAAAGGCGGCCACTTCTTCATGCTGACCGGTGGGTTCCAAGTCAAAAATCTCTCCATCAATCAGTTCATAGCCCTTATCACTGCCATAGCAAGCTAGAAACTGATCAAAAGTAAGCTGCCTTTGTTTTATGGGTGAGTCAGTGGCAAGAGTCATCTTTCTCAGCTCATGTTGTAGTTTAGGTTGTAGGGAGTGGGAGCGTCTCGCTCCCTAGATCATATCAAGTCCGAATAATCAGCTATGATTTGTCATTGCGTTTCCGCTTCGCGGACATGAAAGCGAAGCTTGCGCGAAGCGCGAATGGAAGGTAGTGGAATGAAGCAATCGCACAATCTCCGAATCTTGGCGATTGCTTCCCTACGGTCGCAATGACAAGTGTTTAACCGGATTTGATATAACAACAGCGAGCAAGATGTTTGTCCTGCGGACACGCTACGCTAGGCACTCCTTTATTCCCGCATTTTAGATTTACGGTTCCACAATCACTCTGGTTCCCACTTCCACTTTCTCGTAAAGGGCAATCACATCCTTGTTAAACATGCGGACACAGCCATGGGAAACGGCATGACCAATGGAATCTGGATTATTGGTTCCATGAAAACCGACTTGGGTTTTGCCATCTGTCCAAAAGCCAACCCAACGGGGGCCGAGGGGGTTATCGGGGCCGGGGCCAATTTTGTTGCCTGTCCATAAGCTTAAAAAGATGGGATCGACTTCCATGTTGAATACTTCAAAGTCTCCTGTGGGGGTTTCCCATCCCTCTTTACCGACCGCTACGGGATAGCTGGCCAGTTCTTCATCACCTTTGTAAACATAAACGCGCCGTTCTCCGAGTCTCAACACTAAATGTACTGGGGTTTGACCCGGTAGATATCTGGCCGCTTCTCCTAGAGCGGGGACTTGGGGAGGGTCTTGGATCAAGGGGAGGTTACCGAGCAGGGGAGAAGATTCGGTGTTTAGGGGAACTTCTCCTTCTAGGGCCTGAGTCGGTTGCATGAGTAGGGGCGAGAGAATGCCCAAGCCGATCGCCGTTAAAGGGTGGATTTTTGACCGTCTGTTTTTCATAGGGTTGCCTCACTTGATGCTGTAAGGTTGATCGATGGGACATTTAGGAGCTTGATGTACCGAAATTGTAATCGGAAGCTGGGAAAATTTCACCCTAGTGTTAAGAGTTCAAATGGGTAGCCATCAAACGATTTTTTAACCGTTCGGGGTTGCCTTGGTCAACCACTTGCCCTTGGTCGAGCAAAAATGCACCATGACAGTGATCGAGTTCGTCGAGTCGATGGGTGACCCAGAGGGCGGTTATACCGCGTTGGATGACCAGGTTTTTGACTTGGATGACGAGTTCGAGTTGGGCTTCTCGGTCTAGGAGGGCGCTGGGTTCATCGAGGAGGAGAACTTTACAGTGGCGGGCGATCGCCCCAGCAATGGCGATTCTCTGTTTTTGTCCGCCACTGAGGGCATAGATGGGCCGTCGTTTGAGATGAAGCAGGTTGACGGCTTCTAGGGCTTCATCAACCCGGTTTTGAACTTCCTGGAGAGGCAGTTTTTCTTCCACGAGACCAAAGGCAATGTCGGCTCCGACGGTGGGCATCACCAGTTGATGATCTGGATTTTGAAACACAAATCCGACGGGCGATTCCAGATGGATCTGACCGGACTGGGGGTGAAGCAGTCCCGCCAGACTTCGCAGGAGGGTAGATTTACCACTGCCGTTGGTTCCCAGAAGCATCCAGAATTCTCCTTGAGGGACTTCTAAGGAACAGTCTTTGAGGACGGATTGGCCAGACGGCCAATCAAAGGATAGCTTCTGAACTTGAATTCCAGGAGGGCTAGAAATGTCTCCAGTCATTAGGTATCTCTTGCATGAGTGGCGAGAAAATGAATAGCAATGCAGTAATCATGATTTGCATGACTATTGCCTTTTGCCTTTTGCCTTTTGCCTGACTTCTGCAAGAAGTCTATTGGGTGACGGCGAAGAATCCAGGGGGTCTACCCGAAGCGGCTGTAGTTCCGGTTTTCTCAGCTTTTTGGACGGCGGTGATCTCGCCACTGAGAACGGCGACGGTTTTTTCGGTTTGGCGATCGCACTTCAGTTCAATCACTTCAGATTCTGAGGAGCGCATGGCTTCTAGAATCTGGGTATAGAGACCTTGAGCGTCTTCTTCAGATTTGCGCTCGACAGAGAGAGGAATGGGGTTATTCCTTAAGACAACATCAATCACGTACATAGGGTGAAGCAAGAATTTGATTTATTTAAGTTTAGTATGTCAGATTCTCCAGATTTTCCCATCTTTTACCGGCGGTCAAGTGGAGGTCAACATTGAAAAATTGATCATTTCCCTTATAATCCTTATAATTAAGTAAAGAATCGTAAACTAGACTGGCCAAAGTCGCCGTTTTCTGCTTAGAGCGGTTGGCTCAAACGTCAGCTAGGGCGCGATCGCAATCATTATGAAAATTTTGGAGAACATTGCTTTATGACAATCGCAGTCGGACGCGCTCCCAGCGAAAGAGGATGGTTTGATGTCCTCGATGACTGGCTAAAGCGCGATCGCTTCGTCTTCATCGGATGGTCAGGACTTCTACTGTTCCCCTGCGCCTACCTCTCCATCGGCGGTTGGCTCACCGGAACCACCTTTGTTACCTCCTGGTACACCCACGGACTGGCTTCTTCCTACCTCGAAGGCGCTAACTTCCTCACCGTAGCCGTATCGAGTCCCGCAGACAGCATGGGACACTCCCTGCTGTTCCTCTGGGGCCCAGAAGCTCAAGGAAACTTCGCTCGCTGGTGTCAGCTCGGCGGACTCTGGCCCTTCGTAGCCCTCCATGGAGCCTTTGCCCTGATTGGGTTCATGCTGCGGCAATTCGAGATCGCCCGTTTGGTCGGCATTCGCCCTTATAATGCGATCGCCTTCAGCGGCCCCATCGCCGTATTCGTCAGCGTATTCCTCATGTACCCCTTGGGACAATCGAGCTGGTTCTTCGCCCCCAGTTTTGGAGTCGCAGCCATCTTCCGGTTCATCCTCTTCCTACAAGGATTCCACAACTGGACGCTCAACCCCTTCCACATGATGGGAGTAGCCGGCATTCTCGGCGGAGCCTTACTCTGTGCCATCCACGGAGCCACCGTCGAAAACACCCTGTTCCAGGATGGAGACAAAGCCAACACCTTCCGGGCTTTTGAACCCACCCAAGCCGAAGAAACCTACTCCATGGTCACCGCCAACCGGTTCTGGAGCCAAATCTTCGGTATCGCCTTCTCCAACAAACGTTGGTTGCACTTCTTCATGCTCTTTGTACCGGTAACCGGTCTATGGATGAGTGCCGTGGGCATTGTGGGCTTAGGTCTGAACCTGCGAGCTTATGACTTCGTATCTCAAGAACTCAGAGCAGCAGAAGACCCAGAATTTGAAACCTTCTACACCAAGAATATCTTGTTGAACGAAGGCATTCGGGCTTGGATGGCTCCGGCTGACCAACCCCATCAGTTCTTTACCTTCCCCGAAGAGGTTCTTCCTCGCGGTAATGCTCTGTAATTCTCAGAATTGAGAATTTACGGGTAGGGTGGGCAATGCCCACCCTACTTTTTTACTTGATTTACTGTAATTCTGACCAATCCTCACCCGATTCTGGAACTCTGTGCTAAGGTGATTCACAGGTGCAAGGCACTCAGAGCTAGAGGCTCTTTTACTCGTTTAAGAGTTTAATGTTGAATTTTTAGGAGGTGATGCCGATGTCAGATAGTAGTAAACGCATGGGTCTTCAGGTTGGAGTATGCCGGCTGTGGGCCGGGGCTGTTCTCTAAATGCTAGTCTCACGTTAGAAAACCTATCGTCAGAATGACTAGCTGGGGTTCCTCCCGGCAGTCAGGTTTCAAACTGAAGACCCGCTACACCGCTCTCGCTCTCAACTGTTCAAAATTCTATCGTTCTGAAAGAAATTGAACATTTATCCAGTGAGAGCGGATAGTTTTTGAAGTAGAGGAGAATCGAAAACCCATGACTAAACTGACTCAATCAGAAATCCAGGAAAAGGCCAAAACCCTATCAGGATGGGAACTAGTGGGGGAAAGTCTACAGTGCGATCGCAAGTTCAAAAACTTTGTGGAGGCGATCGCCTTTATCAATAAGTTAGTAGAACCGGCAGAAAGCGCCAACCATCATCCTGACCTATCCATTTCCTACAATCGAGTCAGCATCACCTTGACAACCCACGATGCAGGTGGTTTAACAGAAAAGGATTTCGCTTTGGCACAAGTGATCTCCCAGATAGAATAAGGTAAACTAAAATAAGCTTCTAAAGTTAAAAGCTTAAAGGTGTGAGGAGCAAGTAAAATGTCGAAATTTCTGTGGAAGACCCTGTTGGTTAGTCCAGCAGTCCTGACTACGGTGATCTCTGGTTCTTTGGTTCATGCGGCTGAAAGCCCCAGCAACCCGTCCGTAGCCAACAGTCCATCCCTAAACTTAAATATAAATAATGATTCTCTCTCCCTTGGAGTGCCAGAATCCTTCGATCTCAATGTCCAACCCTCTCTCATTGCTCAAGAGCGGTCTACTCTAGATCAAGTGATTGAATACAGTAGCGATGGAGAAGAAGTCGAAGAAGACATCGAGCAAGTTACCTCCGTTTCCCAACTGCGGGATGTACGCCCCACAGACTGGGCCTTCCAAGCTCTACAATCCTTGGTAGAGCGCTACGGCTGTATTGCCGGTTATCCCGACGGAACCTATCGCGGCAACCGGGCCATGACTCGCTATGAGTTTGCGGCTGGGGTAAATGCTTGTTTAGACCGTATTAATGAACTGATTGCTGCGGCAACTGCCAACGCCGTAACTCGCGAAGATTTAGCGGTACTGCAACGGCTACAAGAAGAATTTGCTGCTGAATTAGCCACCCTTCGCGGTCGTGTGGATGCCCTCGAAGCCCGCACCACCGAGCTAGAAGCCAATCAATTCTCCACCACCACCAAGCTGGTGGGCGAAGCCATCTTTGCCGTCACCGATGCCTGGGGCGCAGACCTTGACCTCAATCATTCCCGGTTTAACGTGGGCCGTCGCAGAGCCTTCTTAGGGATGTCTAGCAGTTTTAATCCTAACTTAGCTGGAGGAGAAGCGAACTATCCCAGTACCAACGAGACCGCTCTAATGGGTCGCGTGCGGCTGAACCTGAACACCAGTTTCACCGGCAAAGACCTTTTGCTCACTCGGATGCAAGCTGCCTCTGTTGACCGATTTAACTTCCAACAAGAATCCGGTCAAGGATTCCAAACCTTCCAAGTCAACAATTCAGGCAACGACAACCTCTATGTAGACAAACTGCAATACTACTGGAGCTACAACAATCGTTTGAATTTTGTGGTTTCTGCCATTGGGGGAACCTTTGATGACTTTGTGCCCACCCTCAACCCCTACTTTGAAGACTACGATGGGGGTAGTGGGTCTCTCAACACCTTCTCTCAACGGAATCCCCTCTACCGGATTGGCGGTGGTGCAGGGATTGGTATGGACTTCAATGTGGGTGACTTTAAGTTCCTCAATTTAGGTTCGGTGAACTTCAGTTTGGGATATTTAGCTGAAAATGCTCAAAACCCCAGAAATGGCAATGGTCTCTTTAATGGAGACTACGGGATGTTAACTCAGTTAACCTTTACCCCTTCTAATAACTTTTCCTTTGCCTTTACCTATGCCCATGGGTATCATGACCAATACAGCCCCATCTTTGACAATGGCTACGGGTTTGACTTGGTAAGTACCCCTCAAACTCGATTGGTCAGCGATTTAGGACGCACCTCTACTAATTCCTATGGTGGAGCCTTTTCTTGGCGGCTCAGTCCGAGGTTTGTGGCTAATGCGTTTATCGGCTATACCGATGCCAAACTGTTAAGTGAAGGACAACGGGGTGGCGGAGAAATTTGGACGTATGGCTTGAATATGGCCTTCCCGGACTTATTTAGAGCGGGTAATGTGGGCGGACTCTCCGTTGGTGTACCTCCTACATTGGCTGGGGTAAGCTTGATGGGTGGAGTTAATAATGCGACTCCTGTCAATATTGAAAGCTTCTACAAAATCCGGGTTTCCGATAACATTTCGATCACGCCGGGGCTAACCGTCTTGATTAGTCCGTTCCAAGATGCTTTGAATGAGGATACGGCAGTGATTGGAACCCTGAGAACAACGTTCTCGTTCTAAAGTCGGGGTCTCTAGCAGGAGGTTTAAGGTTTTCAGGTATTGCCTGAACCTTAAACTCGGTTAGAGCAATAGGGCTGGAAAGGGAAAATCAAGTTACAATCGAAAGCGCCTCGTCAAAGTCCTGCCAGAAATTGAATCATGGTGCAAGATAGAGGACAAGGCGCAGTTCGTAAAACCTAAACATGAGTATCCTGACATTCCAGCATTTAGGTGATAAAATCCCAGATGGGAAGTTGAAGATTCTTAAGGTGTGAGGAGAAAAATCAATGAAGTCAAAACTTCTATGGAAATCCATTAGTCTAACCCCTGCTCTGTTGGGGGCTGCTTTGTTGGTATCGGGTGGTTCGGCTCTGGCCCAATCCACCGAAACCCGTAACATAGACCAAATCCAAGAATATTCTAAAGGAACCCGTAGCCGGGGATCAATCGGACAAGTCACTTCGGTTTCCCAATTGCGCGATGTGCGTCCTACAGATTGGGCGTTCCAAGCTTTGCAATCCTTGGTAGAGCGCTACGGTTGTATCGCGGGTTATCCGGATGGAACCTATCGCGGTAACCGGGCGATGACTCGGTATGAGTTTGCGGCGGGTGTGAATGCTTGTTTAGACCGCATCAATGAGTTGATTGCTGCGGCTACGGCTAACCTGGTGACCCGTGAAGACTTGGCGGTGCTGCAACGGTTGCAAGAAGAATTTGCGGCAGAGTTGGCCACCCTACGGGGACGGGTAGATAGCCTGGAAGCACGGGTAGACTTCTTGGAAGAACACCAATTCTCGACAACCACTAAATTAAATGCGGAAGCCATCTTTGCTCTGACCAATGCTTGGGGAGACGAGAAGCCTCTGAGAGGATGGGGCCCCGGTCGTCGTCGGATTCCTGGCTCAACTACCCCAGGGGGTAACCGAGCAAGTGTGGATGATAACATGACCTTATCGGGTCGGGTTCGTCTGAACTTCGATACGAGCTTCACGGGTGAAGATAGCTTGAGAACCCGACTGGAAGCGGGGAATATTCAAGGAACTCGTGGGGCCCTGGGAACGAGCGCAGCCCGTTTAGCCTATGAAACGAACACAGGTGGGAACTTAAATGTTTCCATCTTGACCTACCGCTTCCCCTATGGTGGCTATTTTGAGGATGGCTCTCCTAGAGGACGGATGCAGATTGGGGTGATTGGGCAAGCTCATGATGACTTGATTCCCACCTTCAGTATTAACAGCTCTGGAAGTGGAACTCTTGGGCGTTTTTCGGCTCTCAGCCCGATCTATAATGGTGGTGATGCTGGGATCACGGGCATGTACTACTTTACTCCCAAAATCAGCCTGGGTTATTCCTACTTAGCGGGTGACGCGGAAAACCCAACGAGTGGAAATGGCCTATTCAACGGTACTTTTAGTGCGATGGGTCAGTTGAGCTATGAAGGAGACCGGTTTGGTATCGGTTTTACTTACGCTCGTGAATACATTTCCGGTGCAGGTCGAGGTGCAAATGAGTTATCTGGCCCCCTCAATCGGGGAATTGGGGTATTGGCTTCTGATCCCTTCCGTAAAGCGGGTGAGGCGATCGCGGCTGATTCTTACCAACTCGCAGCAGAATGGCGAATTAGCGATCGCTTTGTCCTCAATGGCTGGGGCAACTACATGAGCGCTCAAGACTTGGATCGTCAAGGCCGCGATCGCCTAGATAGCTCCGATATCTGGAACTGGTTAGTTGGATTCACCTTCCCCGATCTGGGTGCAGAAGGCAACCTAGGTGGACTGATGGTGGGTATGCCTCCTCACGTAACTGGAGGAACCGGAAGCGCTCCTGATACCCCCATCCATTTAGAAGCGTTCTATCGTCTGCGTTTAACGGATAATATCTCTATTACCCCTGGTTTCTTGGCTGTATTTAATCCAGAAGGAGATAGCCGCAACGATAGCGTTTATGTGGGAACCATTCGGACAACCTTCAAGTTCTAGAGTTCTCGGTTAATCTCTAGAAAATACAGAAGGGGGTGTGCTGTAAGTGCGCCCCCTTCTTTTTTAAGTAATGAGTAATGAGTAATGAGTAATGAGTAATGAGTAATATCAAGTCCGGATAAAGGGTGAAGAAGCGGGCAAGATGCCCGCACTCCTCTAATCCCTTGATATTACTGGAGTGGGAGCGTCTCGCTCCCTAAATTTTTAATCATGGTATTTCCGCTTCGCGGACATGAACAATCGGACTTGATATAATGAGTAAGAATTTAACTCATTTTTCCCTAATCTTGCTTCTGTTATAATATTTCATTGCCCATTACCCATGACCAGCGCCTGTGAGTTATTCTGCTACTGGTTCGGAAGACTTCAATATTCCTAATGCTGATTATCGAGAGTTGGATTATAAGAAGCTCACGCCCATGCTTCAGCATTATGTGCAGGTGAAGGAACAATATCCCCATGCCGTATTGCTCTACCGAGTGGGGGATTTTTTTGAATGCTTTTTTCAGGATGCGGTTACTCTTTCGGTGCAGTTAGAATTGGCACTGACGAGTCGGGATGGGGGTAAAGAAATTGGCCGCGTGCCAATGACGGGGGTTCCCCATCATGCTCTGGAACGGTATTCTCCCCAGTTGGTGGAAAAAGGCTATCCGGTGGTGGTCTGCGATCAAACGGAAGATGCGGCAGTGGCGCAGGCAGAAAAACGGATGGTAACTAGGGAGATTACCAAGATTCTGACCCCTGGAACTCTCACGGATGAGTCGATGTTAAGCGCTCGTCAGAATAATTTTTTAGCTGCCGTTGTGCTGGTTAAAGACCATTGGGGATTGGCCTATGCGGATATTTCTACGGGGGAGTTTTTTACGGCTCAAGCGAGTGGTTTGGAGCCTTTACATCAGGAGTTAATGCGCTTGCAACCTTCGGAGATTCTGATGCCGACGGATGCTCCGGATCTGGGAAAAATGTTGCGCCCTGGGGAAAAGTCTGAGCAACTGCCGGAGGGGTTGCCGGATTGTTTTTGCTATTCTTGGCGATCGCAAGTTGCCTTTAGCCTGCAAGAGGCAACGGAGCGCCTGTTGCATAAGTTTAAGGTCAGATCTTTGGAGGGGATGGGATGCGATCGCATTCCGTTAGGGGTTCGTGCTGCGGGTGGACTCCTGGAATATGTGGAGGAAACCCAGAAGCAAAACGCCGTCACCCTGCAATTATTACGGAGTTATTCGACCCAGGATTTCCTGATTTTAGACCATCAAAGTCGCCGCAACTTGGAAATTACGGAAACGGTACGCGATCGCACCTTTAATGGTTCCTTACTTTATGCGATCGATCGCACCTTAACTGCGATGGGAGGGCGGGCCCTGCGGCGCTGGATCTTGCAACCGTTGCTGAAAATCAAAGGCATTGAAGCCCGACAAGAGACCATTGAAGAATTAGTCCAGGACACAGAATTAAGGGATTCTATTCGTCAAATTTTACGGCAAATTGCTGATTTAGAGCGGCTGACAGGGAAAGCGGGATCGGGAAGCGCGAATGGGAAGGATCTGGTGTCTTTAGCTGACTCTTTAGCCCAGTTACCGCAACTTGCCCAATTCGCCAGTCAGGGGCGATCGCCGTTTCTGAGGGCGCTGCAAACTGTGCCACCGGAATTAGAACAATTAGCCCATAAAATTAAAGCCTATTTAGTGGAAAATCCCCCACAGCAGTTGAAAGAAGGGGGTTTGATTCAAGCGGGGGTGAATGGGGACTTAGATGATATGCGATCGGAAGCGCAAGAGGATCAAGACTGGTTAGCGTCTTTAGAAACTCGCGAACGGGAAAGAACGGGTATTTCTAATCTGAAAGTAGGATATAACAAAACCTTTGGATATTATATTAGTATTTCTCGCTCTAAGTCCGATCAAGCTCCAGAAGATTATACTCGTAAGCAAACATTGGTTAATGAAGAGCGCTATATTACCCAAGAACTAAAGGAACGAGAAGCCAGAATTCTAACGGCGCGAGAAGATTTGAACCAATTAGAATATGAATTATTTGTGCAACTGCGAACGGAAGTGGGGGAACAAACGGAGTTAATTCGCAGTGTTTCCCGTGCAGTTGCGGCGATCGATGCCTTATGTGGATTAGCAGAAGTTGCGGTTATTGAAGGATACTGTCGCCCCACGTTAACCGAAGGCCGAGAAATTATCATCCGGGATGGGCGACATCCGGTGGTTGAGCAAACTTTAGGGCGGGCATTTTTTGTGCCGAACTCCACAACTTTAGCTCAAAAAGATAAAAATGAATCCACGGATTTAGTGATTTTGACGGGGCCGAATGCTAGTGGTAAAAGCTGCTATCTCCGTCAAGTGGGGCTAATTCAACTGATGGCGCAAATGGGTAGTTTTGTGCCAGCAACATCGGCTACATTGGGAGTTTGCGATCGTATCTTTACCCGTGTCGGTGCAGTCGATGATTTAGCCACCGGTCAATCAACCTTTATGGTAGAAATGAATGAAACCGCCAATATCCTCAATCATGGCACTTCTCGCTCCTTAGTTTTATTAGATGAAATTGGTCGCGGAACCGCCACCTTTGACGGTTTATCCATTGCTTGGGCTGTAGCTGAATATTTAGCCACAGACATCCAAGCACGGACAATTTTTGCCACCCATTACCATGAACTGAATGAATTAGCCTCAATCTTAGAAAACGTGGCCAACTACCAAGTCACCGTCAAAGAAATGCCCGATAAAATCATCTTTTTGCACCAAGTTCAACCCGGTGGTGCAGATAAATCCTATGGCATTGAAGCCGGACGATTAGCCGGTTTACCCAAGGTGGTGATTGAACGAGCAAAACAAGTGATGAATCAGATCGAACAACATAGTAAAATTGCCCTTGGCTTACGTCAAGGCATTTCTAAATGATGATGAGAGACAAAGATCGGGTATTAAAAGTCTAAACTTAGGGGAGCGCGGGGGAAGGGAATCACATCGCGAATATTGCCCATTCCGGTCATGAATTGTACTAACCGTTCAAAGCCTAACCCAAAACCGGCATGGGGAACGGTTCCAAAGCGCCGCAAATCTAAATACCACCATAACTCCTCTGGGTTAATGCCGTGCGATCGCATCCGATTTTCTAGTATATCTAAGCGCTCTTCCCGTTGGGAACCGCCAATAATCTCGCCAATATTGGGCGCGAGGACATCCATGGCGCGGACGGTTTTCCCATCCTCTCCGACGCGCATATAGAAGGCTTTAATTTCAATGGGATAATCGGTGACAATTACGGGCTTTTTGAAGAGTTTCTCGGCCAAATAGCGCTCATGCTCGGATTGCAGGTCTAATCCCCACTCTACGGGAAACTCAAATTTATCGGGGGCTTTTTGCAAAAGGGCGATCGCCTCTGTATACGTGACCCGCTCAAACTGGTTGTTAATAATATTATCTGCTGTCGCCAATACTGTGTCATTAATCCGCTTGTTGAAAAACTCCATATCCTCCGGACACTTCTCCAACACAGATTTAAACACAAACTGCAAAAACTGCTCGGCTAAATCCATATTGCCCTCTAAATCGCAAAAGGCCATTTCCGGTTCAATCATCCAAAACTCAGCCAAATGGCGGGAGGTATTCGAGTTTTCCGCTCGAAATGTGGGGCCAAAGGTATACACATTCCCAAAGGCCATAGCCATGACTTCCGCTTCGAGTTGTCCACTGACGGTGAGATAAGCGGGTTTGCCAAAAAAGTCTTGGGAATAGTCCACCCCTTGCTCTTTTGTACGGGGTACATTTTGCAGATCCAAGCTCGTCACCGCTAATAACTCACCGGCTCCTTCACAATCATTACCGGTGATAATGGGGGTGTGAACCCACAAAAAGCCCCGTTGTTGAAAGAACTCATGAACGGCTGCTGAACAGGCATTACGGACGCGGAAAACCGCCCCTAATGTATTGGTGCGCGATCGCCAATGGGCAATGGTTCTTAAAAACTCAAAGGAATGGCGCTTTTTCTGCAAGGGATAATTCTCATCCGCTTCCCCATACACCACTACTTTTTCTGCTTTTAACTCCACCCGTTGTCCCTTCGCTGGAGAAGCGACCAAAACTCCCTCTACTTCCACCGATGCACCGGTAGTCAAGGATTTTAGCACTTGCTCATAGTCGGCCATTTCTGGGTCTAGAACCACTTGCAAATTGGCCAAACAGGAACCATCATTGACTTCCATAAACGAAAACGCTTTCAGTTCCCGTTTTGTGCGTACCCATCCTTGGATCGTCAGGCGATCGTCTGGGTTTCCTTGGCGCAGAATTTCCGCAATGCGTTTTGGGGTCATAAACTTGTTTCCCTTAAACTCTCAATTTATTTATCAGCCTAACCTGGCGATCGCTACAAATAGCCGTTAACGGAATATCCCAATCCTCTACGGGCAGTTGCTCCACCCAAGCAAAGTCAAAGATAATACCAATTGTTGGAATATCCCGCCACTCTGCCGTACTGAGCAACCGGTCATAATATCCACCCCCATAGCCTAAACGATATCCTTGGCGATCGCATCCGACCGCCGGAACCAAAATTAAATCCACATCCTGGGGCTGTAATACGGGTGAATCTGCATCAGGTTCAAAAATGCCATATTTTCCGGTTTGCAGGGGTTCTGAAGGCTTCCACCGATGCCAGGAGAGAGATTTACCCACGGTTCGAGGCAAGCCCCAAACCTCTCGTTCTGCCCACAAACTTCTCAGATCGGGTTCTTGGCGATGACTCCAATAGGCGAGAATGGTTTGGGCTTGCTGAAATAGGGGAGCCTCTTTGAGATTTTGGCACAGGCGATCGCTTTTCGCTTTCAACTCTTCTACCGATAGGGACTCGCGAGCCTGGAGTAACTGTTTACGAAGTTGGCGTTTATCCATGGGACTAATCTTGACAAAAAACTGGGACTATGCTTAACCCCATTTTGGTTGAACTTCCATGAAAATCTCATCTGAGAGTTGGTCTAAAGACCCCACAGTGGCATGATATTCATAATGAAGATCAACATAGAAGGTCACGATCTCAAGTCCAGTGGGTATTGTACCGACAATTGGACTGGGGTCGGCCAAGATGTTGAAAATTCCAATAACAAAATGTCATAGTCTTTGAGGGAGAACCATGCTGAAACGATACATTGTGCTGATATTAGCCACTGTATTTCTAGCCCTGAACGTTGTTGTCGGGAGTGCGACGGCTGCCAATATTTCCGAACAGAACCGCACCATTCCCATTAATGAATCGGGTGAAACGACCACCATTACTCAAGAAGAGTATGTATTAGGGAAGAGATTGTTTGTGGATACCTGCTCCCAGTGCCATGGAACAGGGATGACCAAAACCAACCCGAATGTGGGCTTGGGTGTTGAGGCTATGGCTGGGGCAGAACCCCCCCGTGATAATCTAGCGGCTTTAGTCGATTATATGCAGAATCCCACTACCTATGATGGAGAGATTGAAATTTATGAACTCCATCCGAGTACCCGGAGTGCGGATATTTTCCCAGAAATGAGAAACCTCAGTGATGAGGATTTAGAAGCGATCGGCTCCTATATTCTGGTGGAAATGAATGTGCGTCCGAATCAGTGGGGAGCGGGTAAAAATACTCGTTAATTCTCCAGGATGGCGCTCCTACTCTTGGGGGTAGGAGTTGCTCTTTTTCCGAGTTAGCAGCAGTCTTGGCTACTGCTGCTCTTAATGTTTATTGATTTAAAGTTCATGATTAATTTCCCTCGATTCAAATTGGGTTTAAGCTTCTCTCAGGTTCACAGCAGCAGACAAGGGAAGAGTTGGTTACGTTCGGTGCTGGCGATCGCCTTAACCATCACTCTACTCTGGACTCTAGCCACACCCTCAGCGTTAGCCTCCGATCGCTATGTGATCCGGTTCCTGAAGGCTTTAGAACCGGTAGAGATTCCCTTGGATACCGCAGGTAATACGCAAACGGTAACTCCAGATCAGTTATCGGAAGGCAAAATCCTGTTTAATAAAAATTGTGAAAATTGCCATTTGGGGGGCACAACCCTGCTGAGTGAATATGAGTCCTTGTCTCTGGAGTCTCTGCATAATGCCAGCCCTCCCCTGGATAACATTAGTAATATGGTCGGATTTCTACGCGCCCCCTTAAAACAACAAGAGGGATATCAAAAATATTCCTGTCGTGAAGTGAGTCCAGAGTGGATGTCTTCAGAAGAGTTGGAGAATTTATCCGCCTTTGTGATTCGTGCAGCTCAAGAAGTTGACGGCTGGGGAGCTGGAGAGTTTTAGAATAGGGAATGGGGAATGGAGGAGTGGGAGACACGGAGAAATTGCCTATTGCCTGTTCCCTGTTCCCTGTTCCCCCAATTTTTAATTTTTAATTTTTAATTGATATAACGTGACAGAGTTTGTACATATTCCCGTTTTAGGGTCGGAGTTAATTGAAGGTCTGGATGTGCGTCCAGGGGGCAAGTATCTCGACGCGACGGTGGGAGGGGGAGGCCATAGCTTGCTGTTGTTTGCCCAAAGTCCGGATATCTGGGTAACGGGGATTGACCAGGATAGGCAAGCACTGGAAGCGGCTAAACTGGCTCTATCGGAGTATGGCGATCGCCTAACCTTCTGGCATGGTAATTTTGTGGATTATCCCGGTGAAGCTCAACAGTTTGATGGCATTATTGCCGATTTAGGGGTCAGTTCTGCCCAATTTGACATCCCCGAACGGGGGTTTAGTTTTCGCCACAGTGCGCCTTTGGATATGCGGATGAATCAAGAACAATCCCTGACGGCTGCGGATTTGATTAATCATGGGGATGAGAAGGAGTTGGCGGATATCTTTTATCAGTATGGGGAGGAGCGTTTATCCCGACGCATTGCCCGCTCTATTGTAGCCAAGCGTCCCTTTAATACTACGACGGAGTTGGCACAGGCGATCGCCTCCTGTTATCCCCCTCGCGCTCGTCATGGGCGGATTCATCCGGCTACACGGGTGTTTCAAGCCCTACGGATTGCAGTGAATGGAGAGTTAACGGTTTTGCCCCAGTTCCTGGAGCGGGCTTCAAACTGGTTGAAACCGGGGGGAATTATCGGGGTGATTAGTTTCCATTCCTTAGAAGACCGTTGCGTTAAGCATTACTTTAAGGACTCCGTACAGCTTACCGCTCTGACGAAAAAACCGATTATTCCTCAACCAGAAGAAATCAAAAACAATTCTCGTGCGCGATCGGCAAAATTAAGATTGGCAAAACGCATAGAGCGGGACGCACAGGTAATGGGTAATGGGTAAGCTCTTGTTTCCTGTGCCCCGATCAAATCAATTCAACTGTTTCAACTCTCGATCCAATTCTTTATAAAACTTAGAATTTTTGTGAGTTATTCTCTTATCGGTATCTTATAAATGTTTATAATTTAAGCTTTAAGTCTGTAAAACCGAAAAAAACTGGAAATTATTGGGGATCGAGCCATATCGTCTGAAATGATAGAACTAGAAGATTAATAACCGATCTATCTCAAGAGAGCGTGAACCATTTGTAGCTCTTGAGCCATCAGTCACTTGGTTTAACGGAAATATGGAAACTTTAACAAATAATGTTTTACTCTTAGGGCAAGAGTTAGACGATCTGAAGCTCTTGCAATCGCTGCTTAACCATGTGCCCTGTCAAGTAGCGATCGCCAAGTCACCAGAACAGGCCGTGACTCTATCGGGTCAGACCCTTCCGTGTTTAGTGATTTTATCAGGCAATTGTCATCAATGGTCGGCGGATTTTGTCCATCAATTGCGAGAGCAGGCTAAAAAATGTGGTGTAACGATTATTGCACTCACAGATTGTAATGCTCCCAGTTGGTTAGATCGAGAACAACATCTAGGGGTGGATGGATACTTAGTTAAACCTGTAGCCACAGATATTCTCATGTCAGTGGTAGAGTCGGCTAAACTACGCCAATTTTGTTGCTTTGCCTAGGGCACAGAAGGGCGATCGTTTAGCGATAGAGCTTAGATAAAAGATACGGTTCACATTCGAGAAAACCGTATCTCCTCCATCGGCAACTGATAAAACGCCAAGATTATACTAGATGCAATACCCCATGATCGGCGCGGTGCGCTATAGCTTGGAGCGTTTTGGAGATTGCCATTGTATGTCTTACTATAGTTCTTATCTCATCCTGATCCCAGGAATTCTCTTAATGTTTTGGGCCCAAAGCCAAATCCGTAGCACCTATCAGCGTTACGCCCAAATTCCTTCGAGTATGGGGATGACAGGTGCAGAAGTGGCCCGCACTATTCTCTCTCAAATGGGGATTACAGATATTAGGATTGAACCGGTTTCTGGAGAATTAACTGACCATTATGACCCCAATGCTAAAGCGGTTCGTCTTTCTGAAGGCATCTATAATTCTTCTTCTTTAGCGGCTGCGGCAGTGGCGGCCCATGAATGCGGCCATGTGCTGCAAGATAAGCACGGTTATAGTTTCATGAATCTGAGGGCGAATTTAGTACCGGTAGCCAATTTAGGCTCTCAGTTTGGCCCCATGTTGGTGATTGTAGGGTTGTTTATCAGTGGTTTAGGCGCGATTTCTAGCCTGGTGATGAATTTAGGCATTGCCTTATTTGTAGGGGCGATCGCCTTTCATGTGGTTACCCTACCTGTAGAATTTGATGCCTCTAGTCGGGCCCTGAAGTTAATCGACAAGCTCGGCATTCTGCAAGGCGAAGAAAATCGAGGCGCGAAAGCAGTTCTACAAGCGGCGGCTTGGACGTATGTAGCCACCGCCCTATATGCAGTGTTGCAACTCGCACAATTACTACTGATTAGCCGCGATCGCTAATTCACAAGATCAGAGAGTTGACCCAGATCGACTCTCTGAGGCTCCACCTGAATCCAGAAACAGAAATCCAATTCAGAGTAATCTAGATAACATTCACAATTCATCCCATAGAGTTAGCATAGTTAGGTACATACCAGGTATTGAACTGCGACTAAAAACTGGAGACCAACTTATGAGCGATTCTAATAGGAGTGATTCTAAAGTGTCACCATCACTTCCTCTTCGTCTAGTTCTGGTCATTCCCTTCGTGATCCAGATTTTCACCGCAGTTGGATTAACCGGTTATTTGTCCTTGATGAATGGTAAAAAAGCAGTCAATAACGTAGCTTCTCAGCTCAGAACCGAAATCACTGGGCGCGTCCAGAGCTATTTGAACAACTATTTAGCCATTCCCCATCAAATCAATACCGCTAATGCCCATGCCATTCAACAAGGTTGGCTCAATTTTAACAATATTCAAGCCTTAAATCGCCAATTTCTCAATCAAAGTTATGCCTTTGGTCAAGAGCATCCCATTTACATTTCCATAGGCAATGAATCCGGGGGATTTGTCGGAGCTGGTCGGTACGATCTCAAAGATGTATTTCTCTGGGAATTCAACGAAAATTTGCAAGCTGGACAATTAATGAGTTATGGAGCAGATGCCCAAGGAAACATCACAGAATTACTGACCATTTACGATTTTTTTGATGCAACAGAGCGCCCCTGGTATCAAAAAGCCGTTCAAGAAAATCGTCCCACCTGGAGTGAGGTCTATACCTACGCCGATAATATTTTAGGAATTACAGCAGCCCAACCTATTTTCAATCCCCAAGGTGAACTCATCGGGGTTGCTGGTGTGGATATCCCCTTAGATGTGATTAACCAGTTTTTAGGCTCCATTGAAGTAGGCAAATCCGGCCAAATTTTGATTATGGAAAGATCGGGCTATATAATTGGTTCTTCAACCCAGGAATCTCCCTATCTTCAAAATCCAACGACCCAAGAGTTTAATCGCTTAGAAGCCAATCAAAGCTCAATCTTACCCATTCGTGAAGCCAGTGAATTTTTAACCCAGCAGTTCTCACAACTGAGTCAAATCAATCAAACCCAACAATTGGAGTTTTTTATCGATCGAGAAAAACATTTTTTACAAGTCACTCCTTTAGTCAATCAGCAGGGCTTAGACTGGTTGATTTTGGTAATTATTCCAGAGTCGGATTTTATGGCAGAAATCAATGCCAACACAGTCAGAACCATTTGGCTCTGTTTAGCAGCATTAGGAATTGCGACAGTATTGGGAATGTATACCTCCCGTTGGATTAGTCAACCCATTTTAGCCCTGGTCAACTCTTCAGAAGCGATGTCTAAGGGCGATTTAGATCAGCAAGTCAAAAAGGGTAAGATTACGGAACTTAAAACCTTAGCTGATGCCTTTAATCGGATGGCTAATCAACTCAAAGTTCATTTTACCGATTTAGAAGAACGAGTCGAAGAGCGCACAGCCGAACTTGCAGAAGCGAAAAAAGTGGCCGATAGTGCCAATCAAGCTAAAAGTGAATTTTTAGCCAATATGAGCCATGAATTGCGGACACCCCTAAATGGTATTCTCGGTTATGCCCAAATTATGGATCGGGCAGAGGATCTTAATCACTATCGCAAAGGAGTCACAATTATTCAACAGGCAGGGTCTCACTTGTTGACGTTGATTAATGATATTTTAGATCTGGCTAAAATAGAAGCTAAGAAAATGAACTTAGTGGAGACGGATTTTCATTTTCCGTCTTTTTTGATGGCTGTGGCAGAAATGGCTAGGGTGCGAGCCGAAAGCAAAGGTATCGATCTGAAAGTCGTGATTGACGATCGCTTACCGGTGGGTGTAAAAGCGGATGAAAAACGCTTGCGACAGGTATTATTTAATTTATTAGGTAATGCAATCAAATTTACTGATCGCGGTGTGGTTACGTTTATGGTCGATGGCTGTGCCTATGATTCAGAGTCTAATCGGGTTAAAATCCGCTTCAGCATTGCAGACACTGGAGTAGGGATGACTCCCGAACAGTTGGAGAAGATTTTTTTACCCTTTGAACAAGTGGGGTCACACTCGAAGCAGTCAGAAGGAACGGGTTTAGGATTAGCCATTTGTCGGCAAATTGTTACCCTGATGGGCAGTACCCTTGAAGTAAACAGTGAATTGGGCCAGGGGAGTCAGTTTAGCTTTGAGGCCGATCTAGAGATTTCCGAGGAATGGGTGAGCCGGGCTGCGGTTTCAGAACAGGGTAAAATTATCGGCTATCAAGGGGAGCGGAAAAAGATTTTGGTGGTGGACGATCTGCCCCTGAATCGGACGGTACTGTATGAAATTTTAACTCCATTAGGATTTGCGATCTTGGAAGCAAACAATGGACGGGAAGGATTAGAAAAGTTGGCAGACCTTGCTCCAGATTTAGTAATGACAGATATTATGATGCCGGAGATGGATGGTTATGAGTTCGCTAGAAGGATTCGTGAGTCCTATTCAAAAGATCTGCCTGTATTGGCAGTGAGTGCAAGTGTTTCTTTGGGCGATCAAAATTTGGCGATCGCCGCCGGATGTGATGAATTTCTCGATAAGCCCTTAGATATGGAAAAGTTGTTTAATGCCTTGAGGCGCTATCTCAATTTACAATGGATTTATGAAGAACAGGCCAAAGCGGCGAACTCTAACCCCTCGCCCATGGTTGTGCCAAAGCCAGAAGATTTACAACCCCTCTACAAAGCCCTACGCATCGGTGATATTGACGCAATAGAAGAGACTGCCCATCGGCTCAAACAGGAGGAAAGCCAATATGAAGCGTTTAGCGATCGCCTCTTGCAGTTAGCGGCTGAGTTTGATGAGCGTGGTATTCTAAAATTGCTCAATAGTCATCATCAGGTATGAGGCTAAACAACGACCCATCCCCCTTTTTAATTGATTCTGATGTCCCTACAAACCCTAAATCTAACCCCTGAACTCTACAATTATCTACAACAGGTATCCCTGAGAGAGCCGGAAATTCTCACCCAACTGCGAGCAGAAACCGCTCAAAATCCTAGGGGAGGGATGCAAATTTCCCCGGAACAAGGTCAGTTTATGGCCTTTCTGGTGCGGTTAATGGGGGCGAAAAAAACCCTAGAGATTGGCGTATTTACGGGCTATAGTAGCCTCGTGGTAGCTTTAGCCCTGCCTCCAGACGGTCGAATCGTCGCTTGTGATCTGGATGCCCAGGTGACGGATATAGCCCGTCGCTATTGGCAAAAGGCGGAGGTAGGCGATCGCATCGACTTACGCCTTGCTCCCGCTTTAGACACCCTCGATCAACTCATTGCTAACGGAGAAGAAAATACCTTTGATTTTACCTTTATTGATGCCGATAAACGCAATTATTTGAATTACTACGAAAAAGCCTTAACCTTAGTGCGTCCCGGAGGAATCATTGCCATTGATAACGTCTTATGGTTCGGACAAGTCGCCGATCCGCAAGTGAACGATCCCCGCACCCAAGCCATTCGAGACTTTAATCAAACGCTCAAAACAGATGAGCGTATTGAGTTAACTTTAGTCCCTATTGGCGACGGCTTAACCTTAGCCTGGAAACGCTAATCCAGCTTACAGTAATGTCCTCTGCTATCCTCTGCTATACTGTATTAACTGTATTAACCCATCTCCAATACTTTAAGTGCCAAAACCAAAGCGGCAACCGTGCCAGAAACACAGAGATCGCCGCGAAAAATAGCATCCATGACTTGAGAAATGGGAATGAAGACTAATTCTATTTCTTCTGTTACATCCAAGTTTTGCTCGCAAACTCGATCAATATTTTGGGCTAAAAACACATGAATACCATTGGTGTCTTTAGGGGGATTATCATAAAAAACGCTTAAAAATGTCCATTCTTGACTCTGATAACCCGTTTCTTCTTCTAACTCGCGCCTAGCAGCCATTTCTGCTGATTCTTCTGGGGGATGGAAATGGCCAGCCGGTAATTCGAGTAATATTTTTTGTACCCCATGGCGATATTGACGGACAAATAAAATACTTCCTTCTGGGGTAATGGGAACAATCATGGCCACTTCTGGACGGATACTGACAAAATAATCATCAATAATGGTTTGGTTGGGCAATTGGACGGTATCTTGGCGCACCTGACACCAATAATGATCGAAAGCTAGGCGAGATTCTAAGAGTTTCCAGGGTTTGGGGGAGGTCATGGGATGGGGGAGTGGGGGATGAGGGGATGTTTCCTACTTAGCGACTTTGATCTAGGCTGTAAGTTATTATTGTTCACACCACCGAGCAGCTCTCTGACCGTGAACCTAGATCTAATTTTAGTCTTCTTTGTGGGCATGATTCCACCAACCTTATCCTTGTGGATGATGCGTAAAGTTGAACTCCAGTGTCAACAGCGACATGAGCGCATTTTACAAGCCTATCGCGATCGCCCTTTGAACTCTCCTAGGGAGCGCTTATTGCAGCATAGGCCGTCATCCTTAGCTCCGGGAACCGGGATAGATACCATTATTGGTGATATCACTTGCCAATATAACGCCCGATCGCCCTATCTCCGATGTGCCATTAATCCTAACGGCCCTTGCCAAGAGTGTCCCCACTATCAACCCACCCAAGAGGATACCGGGTTTCGAGGCTCTAAATCTTGAAGCGGGGTAGATTGCGATCTGCACTTCCCCAACTCCCCCAACCGGTTTGGATTTTAGCCGCCGGTCGCCTCTTATCCCAAATTGGCATCGGGTTTACCCTGTTTTATGCCCCGATTTTCTTTGTCAATCAAGTGGGACTCTCCGCCACTCAGGTGGGTTTAGGATTGGGTAGTAGTGCCTTTTCTGGCATCCTGGGACGGTTTCTAGGGGGAAATTTTACTGATTCTCCCCAATGGGGTCGCCGCCGCACCCTGTTACTCTCAGCTCTAATTTCGGCCTTTGCGGATGTTGTTTTGGCCCTGATTGTCGATTTTCCTACCCTGGTTTTGGGCAATCTGTTGATGGGTTTGGGTAGTGGACTCTATTGGCCAGCAACGGAGACCGTTGTGGCCGATGTCACGACGTTAGAACAGCGCAATGAAGCCTTTGCCCTGACTCGACTAGCCGATAGTTTAGGTTTGGGATGCGGGGTTTTGTTGGGCGGTTTGTTACTGCAAATGGGCTTAAATTTTCGCTGGCTGTTTGTGATGGATGGGTTATCATTTTTGGGGTTTTTTGCCCTGATTTATGCTGCCATTGAGGAAACCCGCCCCCAAAACAGCAAGCCACGATCGCAAAAGGGTTCTAATTGGGGAGTGGCGTTAGGCGATCGCCAGTTACAAAAGTTTGTAGTCGTTAATCTTCTCTTTACGATCTATATTTCCCAACTGCAAAGCACCCTACCCCTCTATTTCAGCAACTTTTTAGCCTCTGGTGGCTTTTCACCCGCCATTATTAGCGGCCTATTTACCGGGCAAATTGCCTTTTTAGCCCTCTGTCAGTTACCCATCGCTCGCCAACTCAACCGTTGGAGTCGTCCCCAAGGGTTAATGATCTCCTTATCCGTTTGGAGTCCCAGTTTTCTCCTCATCTGGATCACCGGTGGAGTCTCTCAAGGGGCATTATTTTGGGCCATGAGTGCCTTAGCCGGGGTTGCCATTGCCACAGCTCTCTATACCCCTTCCGCATCCGCTCTAGTGGTCGATCTAGCTCCAGAAGACCTACGGGGAACCTATTTAGCCATTAATGCCCAATGTTGGGCCATTGGCTATCTAATCGGCCCTCCCTTGGGAGGATGGGTGTTAGACCAGTCTAGAATCATCATCGATGGGTTTTGGTTAGCGATCGCCTTCAGCACCCTCGTTGGCATCTGGATTTTGCGATCGGTTGAAAATGGGGAATAGGGAATGGGGAATGGGGAATGGGGAATGGGGAATGGGGAATGGG
>NZ_JAQOSO010000006.1 GCF_030068505.1 Roseofilum capinflatum BLCC-M114 | reverse complement strand
CTTGTCTCCGGATGAGTTTATGCCTTTGTGTTTGCAGTTATCCCGTGAGGAGTTGTTGGAGCGATTTGGCGATCGCCCATCTTAAACATATCCTTTGGAAATAAATTCCCTTCCTGTCAGCCACAACCGAAACATTTGCCCTCTCCCCTGGGAAAGGGCAAAATCTGATAGACAAACCTTGACAGCCAACTAAACTGAGACTTATTCTATACTCTAGGGTAAGCTACTGAATATACACCCAGGTGTAGAGCCATGGACTTCTCAGAGATTCAGCCGGTATCGCTCAACTCCCATCTTGGGCAACCGATTTCGATTAATAACGCTGCCGATCTAAGTCTGTGTTTTAACAGTATGGCTAATGTGGGCGATCGCGTCGAGATGTTCTTCTCCATCGCCGAAAACGACCCCAAAACAGCTATCCGCTCCTTCATCACCGTCATCCGCAATTCCACCAGCGCCCCCATTCGCGCTCTAGCCATTCAAAGCTTAGGGAAAGTTGCCCAACCCTACAAGCAAGCCTTAGCCTCTTGTGAATCTCAAGAAAGCCAAGAATTATTAAAGCTCCTCTGTGCTGAAGTTCAAAGTCGAAAAAACGATCTCACCGCTTGGGCTGCCCTAGAAGCCTTGAAAGAAATTGGATTTTCTCCAGACAATATCCAGCATCCTGAAGGAGGTAACTTATCTGAGCCGCTTAGACGAATTCAAAATGAACTTCTAGACCGGCAAATTGCACAAATAACTAAAATCAAACCAGCCAATACTAGAGGACAGACCACCGCAGAATATGAAAGGGTTTTAGAGTTTTGGGCTTATGGCCCAATATCAGAATTATTTAATGAAAATCTTGGGCACTTTAATTACTTAAACCTTGTCCGAGATGTTCTTCACCTTACTCAACTTCGAGGAGTCCAGTTAGGGTTAAGTGCCTATAACCCAACCGTTAGACAAGAGTCTTTTACAAAAGCTCAGGCAATATTTCGATCGTACTCTCAATCCAAAGATAAAAAATTTAAGACAACATTGGGGGAAACTCTCAAGATCCGTTTCTTGAAAGAAGAGAAAAGTGAAGACAGTGATTTGCAAAAGCTGACTCAGGCAATTTTATTAGACCAGCCTATAGAAATTAATGTTGACACTGTACTTTTGGAAAGAATGACCATTCCGGAGATAGAAGATAGTATAGAGTTGCTCAAGGAACGATGCTATGATATGTCTGCAATCTTTGCATCAGGAATAGAAGTTTCAAGTGACTCTTCTATAAATAGCTTTTTGATCGCGAATAAGGACAAGTATCTGAAAGAACCTCAAGAATGGATTGAAAGACTTGAACAGAAAATCGAACTAGTAAAAAAAGAGCAATGCAAAATCGATTATAACATCAATCTTTTTAATGAAATCCTGAATGAAGTCCGTTACTTGTGTGATCAAATTCCTTATCATCCTGAGACTTTGTATTCTTTAGAAACAAAATATTTAAATCTGGGTTTAGTACCAAATAATTATAGTAATTTACGGAAAATTTCAAGTCTAATAAAGAATATCAAAAGTGACTTTATTTGTGAGATTTTAAAAATAAAAGAAGAAATAAACCTCCAAATAAACAAAATAAATCATGAAGAAAAGAACCTTTCACGGAGTGGATGCGGATGCGGTTTGCTTATGTTAGCAATAAATATTGAGATTGGAACACTAATATTTACGTGGATTATTATATACATTATAGAAAAATTAATTGATTGGATTGGAAACGAAACAGTTTTGCAGTCTACAATTTTGGAATATTTATTAGTAGGATTATTCTTGTTCATGTCTATATCTATCCCCATACTCATACTTATATTTATATATATATCAGAAAAAAAACGCATAAAAAGAAAACATGAAAAAATTGATCAAAAAATTGATCGTCTGGCTGAAAAAATTAAACCACTGGATAGTATTATAAACAAATTGAATGATAAATGGCAGTCATGAACTCAAAAAAATGTCTATATTTTGAAGTTCGCCTGGCAAGAGGTGTCAATAGGAAAAATTCTATAAATACGATAGATGTGCGATTATCAAATTATCAAATAGTTTTGAAATCACTAATTCAACTCTGTACTCAGGTTGTAGTTTCTTGGCGATATGTGTATTCTCAATCAGCGCATCAATCCCCTAAACTATATCTCCTAATTAATACATCCTCTACAGAAAAGTGTGACAATATCATCTCTATTCTCACAAAAGGGAATATCAGCCGGTTTTACGATTTTCGATTGATCGATATTCGTGAAGCGGCTTATTCTATTAATGAGATAAATTCCATCGGCGAAGTCATTAAACATGCAGAATTAATCAATCCACCCGGATTAACTGGATACCTACCCCATAGTTTTGAAACCCATTTACAAGACAATGACTTTTCCTTACTCAACTTCCTACAACGCGCCGGATATCAAGACTTAATCTTAGAAATTTCCCTAAAAACCCATAACCCTGCAACCGAACCCACCCATTGGAAACCCGCACTCGACGACTTAGTAGAGCGCCTCAACAAAAGCGAACATCGCAAAAACCATGAAACCAACCAAGCGCTCCAACTCTACAGAAAATATCAAAATCATTACGCCAACACTCAGCTTTTCACCTACAACATCAAAGCATTAGGAAAAAATTCCACCGATACCTTTGCCATTCTGCAAACCCTACTCGAACTCACTACTCCCAACACCACCAAACGCATCCCCCCCATTCTCACCTTTCAACCCGGTGATGCTCGATTCCAAGAGCATTTAAAAGCCACCGAAACCGTGCAACTTGTCCACACTCTAGACTGGGAAGGTTGGCAAACAGAAACCGGTAAGCAACTCCAACAAAAACTAATCAAAGACACCATTCAATCCGGTGGCATCCTCAGCAGCTTAGATGATGGTTCCCTCAGTTTTCCCACCATTTCCTCCCGTTCCACCTTCTCTCAACCCCAACAACCCACCCTCTCTGCCTCCACTAATGCCAACCCTAACCCCAATTCCAGCGATTTAGTCTTACGAAAAGATTCATCCCTCGCCAAAATCTTCCAACCCCAACATCCCAAAGTCGAACACTTAAAACCCCTACAGCGACTCACCACCTACGAAGAAATCCAAGGCTTCTTGCAATTCTTCACTCCTCCCCCATCCACCACAACCACCAACCCACCCACCCTATCCGCAGAAGAAATCTTTAACCAATACAAACACCTGATTACCTCAGACACCTACATCATCGGACTCGATGACAACAGTAACCCAGTCACCTCCAGTTGGGCCGAAATTCCCCATCGCCTAATTGCAGGTTTACCCGGTTCCGGAAAAACCAACTTCATCAACTGGCTCATCTTCCAATTCTTATATATCAACCCCAAGCGAAAAATCTATATCGCTGACTTTGGCGGCGTTGATTTCCAATTCCTGAAGAGACTTCCCTTAGCGGTCGAAATTGTCGATACGCCTGAAGATTGCCAAAAGCTAGTTGAAACCATTCATGAACAAGAATATGAACAACGTTTACAACTGATGCAAGAGCATGAAGTTGATAATCTCAAATCACTTCGGGAAGAAGGGGTAGACATAGACCGTACTCTCTGGGTCATTGATGAAGCGGCTGATATTGCCGACGAATCGAGTAAATTGAAAAACTCTATCGAAAAATACCTCAAACAATATGCTCGCAAAGGTCGAAAATATGGGATACAAGTCCTCTATTGTACCCAGCGACCCACGACTGAAGTGATTACCAAACAAGTCACCGACCAATGTGAAGAAAAAGTCGTATTTAGAGTTTCCGCCGATTCTAGCCAACGCATTTTATATGATACCATTGCCGGAGACATTCCCAAAAATGCTCCCGGTCGAGCCTGGTTAGATGGTTCTGCGGGTAAACTGTTTGTGAACGTTCCCAAAATGGACAAACCTCAAGGAACAAAAATTCCGATATCAAAGACCCTCTGGCGCTATTTTGAATCTAAGTAATATGATGTCTACTCAATCAGTTATGATCAGTCATTGCGAACGGAACGTAGTGGAGTGAAGCAATCTCATAATCTCGCTAGTCTCGGCGATTACTTCCCTGCGGTCGCAATGACAACTAGACATAACATATTTTCTTTCCAATTACAGGAGCAAATCTTATGAGCTTATCCGAAAGTATCGATGAATTTCGCAGCAAGATTAACCAACTGGTTGACCAACTCGAACAAGTCAGCAGTTCATCCCAAACTATTCCTTCCACAGAAGTCGATCAACTTACCCAAAAATTAGCTGAACTAATGGAAAACTTAGAAGAAGCAGATGGTCAAATGCGAACTTCTACTGAGTTATTAGACGAAATCATAAGAACCTGGGGTTAAAATCATGCCCCTAGCAGAAGAAATTGTCACCTTTCAAAGGCGGATTCATCAATCTTTGAACGGTTTCTATGAGATTCAGAAACTATCTGAAGCATTAAAATCTTGTGAAACGGATGAACTTCGCGAACGATTCGCTGAAATTCAAGATTTGTGTGAAGGAGGAATATTTGATATTAAACAACTCATTGAACACCTGCATGACATCAACCGTCAATGGGGTTCAAAATCTCTAGACAGCTTTAAGTCTGTATCCTCCATTGCAAAATCAAAAAATTCCCCTCTATCTTCTCGCACTAAGACTTCTACCCGTAAAACCGTTGGGCAGAACTCAGATTCTCTATTGTTCGCTAAAGACGAAATCAAAGGAGGACTCTTTAATGAGACTTGTGTTAATGAGATAGAGCCTAATCTCAAAGGAATTTACCATATCTGGGAATCTCCTGAAGTCCAATACATCGGCAAATCAGACGACTGCATACGCGGACGCTTGGAAAAACATTTAAACGGAAAAGGCAACAAAAGAATTGCAAAAGCGATTCAATCGGGTGCAGAGTTAGTCTTTTCCTACTGGGAATCTCCCCATCCCACCTACGAAGAAGCGCTTGAGATCGCGAGACTTAAAAAGACCGGATTTTTGAATAATCAGAAGCGCGAAAGAAAACCCTTAATTATTTATTTAGATGATGATTAATGGAATGATGAAGATCGAGATTAAGCCACAAACCTTGCAAGATTATCTGAACATAAAGTATCCCATTACACTATACCCAGAAGCAGAGGGAGGGTATACGGTGGCGATCGCCCCAACTGTAATAAAATAGAGTATCAATCCTATCCAACCGCTCTCTTGTCGTGACGCGCCAACCCCACGATCAATTTGCCAAGCAGTACCTCAAAGAACTGCTCGAACCCCTGGGATTCGTAGAAATTAGCCGGGAAATTCCAGGGGAAACTCTGGCTATTGACCTGATCTTCGAGCCATCCCCTAAACCGCCAAACAACCCTCCAGCCTTGGGTTTACTCTCTCAAC
>NZ_JAQOSO010000005.1 GCF_030068505.1 Roseofilum capinflatum BLCC-M114 | reverse complement strand
AAACGCCCCTACATACCAAATTGTAGTTCCATTAAACCCCTACAGGATTAGCTCCTGTGGGAGAAGGAAAGAAAGTCCCTCTCGGAGTGGGAGAGGGATTTAGGGAGAGGGCACATCCCGATAGGCATTGAGGGCAGCTTGTTTCACCTCGTCAGCAACGATGGGGAACGTGGTTAAAATATGGGCAAATTCGGTGGCGGTGAGACCGTATAAATGGGCAATGATGCCGTCGAGTTCTGCCCTCAGTTTGCCCCGTTCCGTTTCATCGGTAACGCCGTTGTGGTGGGAACCTAAGCCCACTTCTGCGGCTAAGTCGTCAAATTCGGGGGTGGTGCAAATCAGTTTAGCCGCTCTCTCCACAATGGGATTGAACCAAGGATCTCCTTCTTGTAGACGGGGAATAGGAGTATTGTATACAAAGAAAAACGAAACATGAGCCGTTATGCTACGACGTATCCAACAATCAAAAATAAAAGAATTCATCAATGTACAGATAAAGAGACGATATTTATTATTCAAGATAGAAGTGTTGACGTTAAACTCATTCCCTAGAAATTGACAAGTATAAACTTGCTCTAATGACATTGTATGCGGACAAAAAACATTAGGGGGTAAAATCGTAGAAATTGCTGTTCGTTCATTGGTGCTTGCCGCCACATCTCTGAAAGCAATTCTATAAGAATTGTAATCTAGTAGAATTTCTTCAACTTTAGGTTCCTCTAAATCATATTTTTTACACTCCTTTTGAATCGATTTTAATCTTTTGGGCAATAAGACATCTTTAGCTTCTTGTTCATCAAGCCAATACTTAGGTTTACCCCAAAGATGGGTAAATTGGTGGATCATCTTACCTTCATAAAGCGGTAATCGCCCTTCCCCTGGCTCAGTCTTGAATAAATGACTATCATTCGTCATATCAAATTCACGAGTAAGCTTTAAATTCCATTTGCCTGCAATGGTTTCACCCAACAACGGAAAGCGCGTCATCTTCTGGGCAATTTGCACATCCATCTCGCTCTTAAACTCCATCACCGACAGAGAATCCGGAGACAAACGACGAATCAGATCCACATCTAAATGAATATCATCCGCTCCCGGAAAATCTAACAACTCCTGCACCTCATGACGCATACAGCAGTTTTCGCTGTTATGTGGGACATCTTGATCCCCCTAAATCCCCCTTAAAAAGGGGGACTTTCCTATTCCCCCCTTTTTAAGGGGGGCAAGGGGGGATCTTTTCCTACTGTCCACCGATACAGCGCAAAGCGCTGTAAACCGAGTCGGGAAAGATTGGGTTTTTCCCCCTTTCTCAAAGCTCAACACCACAAACTTAAAACTACGGTGAACCCCTTCAAAAATTTCTTTGCGATTCTCAAAACAAAACAACCCCGTTACTTGAGTTTGGGAAAACAGCAGTTCTCGAAGTTGTTTCGTTCCTAAATCCGTATAAATGCCGCTCGGAATCACAATCCCACATTCTCCCCCTGAGCGCAACAAATGAAAACAACGCTCTAGGAACAACTTATAAAGATTAATATCTGTCCCCTGCTTGCGTCCATTTACCACCGAAATTTGATTCTGATACTCTTGAGCCGAGCGATAATACAAACTCACATGGGGAAACTGACTTTTATACTCGCACCAAGCTGCGGCAACTTCTGGATCTTGCAACAGTTTTTCCTGCTCCTTCTCAAAGGTTTTAATATCCATCTTATTTTTGGTCACCAAAGCACTGTAGCGAGCAAAAAACTCTTTGGCTTGAGGCTTGAAAATCTCCCAAGGCGGATTGGCAATAATCGCATCAAACCCACCCCGCGCAAACACCTTATCAAAATGATAGCCCCAATGGAACGGCTCCAGAGCATCGATATCTGCCCGGTTTAGCACCCGCTTCTTCGGCTTCCCTTGCAGTTGCGCTTCCTCATATTTAATCCCCAACTTCGTACTAAACTCATCTAACAAAATCTGATTCAGTTTAACCTGGGACTCCCGGTTAATCTCATCGATATGATTTCTGAGTGCCAAAATACTTTGATCCTTCGATCGCTCCTCCGCATCCCGTTGCTCATCCGATAAAAAAGCGTGTTTTTTGTACAGCTCAATACTCTTGTTCTTCTCCGCGAGAATCTTCTCATATTCAGAAGCGGCTAGGGAGTTTAATAAATTGCCCTGAATAAAGGTTTTCCCCAACAAATTAAGCTGAGTCGGTTCAATGGCTGATGTCTGCTTTTGATCTGCACCCAACCGATTAAACGCATCCCCATCCACCCGAATCAAACCCATCAGAGAATTGCCCGCCATAATGTTAAAATCCACATTGGGCAAGGGTTCGAGATCTTCTACCCGCTCCACAGAAGCCACCAGCGCCAAAAACAAGCGCAATTTAGCAATTTCTGTGGCTTCTTCCATGATATCTACCCCATAGAGATTATCGGTAATAATCCGCTTTTTGATGTAATACTCTAGGGAGTTATGGCCGTTTTCGCTATTATGAGGTATGTTTTGATCCCCCCAACCCCCCTTAAAAAAGGGGGCATTAGCGAAAGTCTCCCTTTTTAAGGGGGATTTAGGGGAATCGACGCTTAACTTCTCATCTGTGGAGTGAGCTACGCGATTGATAACTTGCTGATAAATGGGGATTAATGTCTTCATGGCTGCGACTAAAAATGCCCCAGAACCACAAGCGGGATCGAGTAAGGATAATTGGGGTAAAATGTCCTTGAGGAGCAGGTGACAAAGGGAGTCATCTAAGCCCTCTAAAAGCTGCTCTATCCCCGTGAATGCTTGGTTGGCGCGACGATTTACCCGGTCTAAAATTAATTTGTTAATCGTGCGATCGCATAAATATTCCGTGATTTGCGGACGGGTATAATAGGCTCCAAACTCCTTTTGATTGATATACTTCTCGAAAATATAGCCGAGGACATCGGGGTTAATTTCGTTACTCTCTTTCTCCGCATCGGGGCGATCGTTTAAGTGCCAGGAATAGCGACTAAATAAATCCAAAACATGACGAAAGGCTTGATTTTTAATCTCAATCTGGGGATACTTCTGCTCAATGGCATGACGCAGAAACAAGCCGCCATTCAGGTAACAAATTTTGCCTAAGCGCTGCCGAATCTCTGGATGGCGATCGGCTTCTAGCTTGGCAAACCCTTCAAAGAACAGATCCTTGAGAAAGCCATAAAACGGGCGATCGCTCTCCTGACACTCTGCTAACTTATGCTGTAAATATTCGCTGTTGCCCCCATCGAGGAAATACCGTCTTTGCAAGAAATAGACAAACATCAACCGGTTCAATAATACGGAAGCATACCACCGGCGATCGCCGCTATCTTCTATCCCTTCAATCTCCAGACAAAAATTCTGATGTAATCCCTCAAAATCCTGAAAAAATTGCTTCGTAACCTGTTCAATATTAAAGCCTGATTTCACCCGTTGCACCACATCCACCAGGGTTAAATCCTCTTCTTCGGAAATATCAACGGCTAAGGCTTCTAGCTTCTGAATTAAAGCTTCTGCCGCTTTCCCCACCGTATAAGTATGAAATCTAGGTTTTGGCGTTTGCCCCGGTTCCTGCTTCACCCACATCCAAACCTGTTTGGTTTGCGCCTGATCGGTAAAAATGAGTAAATGGGATTGGGAATACTCGGTTAACTGCCGATCTAACTGTCGTTGTACCTTGCGCTCTGGAATGATTTCACTAACACACTGATAAACGGTAAACCCGCGTTTTTGGGCAATAGTTTCCACCGGAAAAATCTGCTCCTGCACCTCAAGGGGGATCTGGAGATGATCTAGGGTATCCCAACCGAGTTCTTCGATAAATAAGGACTCAAAGTCAAAGGTTTTCAGATAATTTTCGGTACGTTTACGATTGAGTTTCATGAGTATGGGGGAGTGGGGGAGTGGGGGAATAGGGGAATGGGAATTACGATGGAACCCATATATAGAGGATTGGTGCCCTGCGCTTCGCTAACGCACCCTACTGCTGGCTAGAAGAAGTTCCTGTAAGTTGAAAAGGAGAGGGTTTTGGAGCAAAAGCATAGTAAGTTCTCTGACTTTGTTCTTCCTGACGTTTGAGATCTTCATATAGCGCTTGTAGATCGTTATTGCACTCCTCCATATACGCCCTTCGTGCTTGACGGACTTCTTCAACAATAGAGTCAGGTTTCATCATTATCCTCCATTAATTCTTCAGGGGTACAAATAACTGAGGGTTCATAACCTCTTTCACGACAGATTTGTTCAATCTTTTTTCGGGTTATGGCATTGGCAATATGTTTGCAATTCCAAGTGAGTAAATAATCCATCCCATTGATCACACTTATCGCAATATGCAGAGAATCTGCTGCTGCTGTTTGGGGAATAGTAGCCTTCCTTAAAAAGAGTTCAGACAGTTCTAGGGCAAGAGGAGAAATTTTTAAAGCAGCTAGGGTTTCCAGTAAGTCTAATCTTTCTTGTGCAGCATTAGGGTCTCCCCTACGAGCTTCTTGAATAACGAGTTCTGAAATATAAATCTCAAATTTAGGACGCTCAGTTACCCACCACTCGCTAGTAATTTGTTGATGCCCAGCAATAATAAGGTCACGACTAGGACGTGCTGTGAGGTAGCTAATAACAGAGGTTTCAACGTAAACGCTAGGCATAATATTATAAACCTCTTTGGTTGCCATGTTTCTCTCCTAATCTCCTGTATTTTCCGTGGATTGCTGAAATTGGACTCGCTTATACAGATCGGACAATTTAATTGTAACATTAACGGACTGCAATTCTACGATCGCCTCTTCGCCCATCAACTCGGTGAGCAGCCATTGATGCTCGCCCACCTTACGATAGAGTTCGACACGATAGGTAAATTGATCGATTAACAGATATTCCTGTAGCTGGGGAATGGAGCGATAGAGGGTAAATTTCTGGTTTTTATCAAACCCTTCTGTGGAAGCGGATAAGACTTCAGCAATGAAACAGGGATTCGTCACCGCCATCTGTTTGCTGTCGGTAAAATTTGGCTCTCCTTCAATGACGAGGACATCGGGATAAACATAACTCTCGAATGCAGGCAGCCACAAGCGCATATCACTGACAAACACCTCATAATTGCGATCGCCCACTTCTAGGGGTAGTAAGCGACTTAAATTGAAGGTTAACCGATTATGATTCGCCGATGCACCCGCCATTTTGATGATTTCTCCTTGAATAAACTCGCTTTTGTCAATGTTCCGATTTTCCTGTTCTAGATACTCTTCAATTGCGCTCTGTTTTGTGATGGCAGTAACCATATTTCACCTCCTATATTTTTGTCTTGTTCTGAGCCTTGAAGATCGTCCTAAATCCCTATTAAAAAGGGGTGTTGGGGCGATCGCAATGTAGTGAGATCGGGTAGGTGGGCACTGCTACAAATCCCACGGTTGTGCCCTCTTCCCCCAACCCCTTCTCCCACGGGAGAAGGGGAGAAAAGTCC
>NZ_JAQOSO010000004.1 GCF_030068505.1 Roseofilum capinflatum BLCC-M114 | reverse complement strand
GAGCCATCCCCTAAACCGCCAAACAACCCTCCAGCCTTGGGTTTACTCTCTCAACTGGCTTCTACTCCTTGTTTACTAGAACCCTATCGCAATTGTCCGAGTAACCCAGAAATTCGCAACTGTATTCTCAAGCTGTTCCATGTCCATGCAGAACTGCAACGTCAAGCCAAACGGGAACAGCGAACCCTGGAGGAAGAGCAATTGCCTCGATTATGGATTTTAACGCCAACTGTTTCTGAGAAAGTATTAGAAGGATTAGGCGCTCGTCCTGACTTAAAACAATGGTGTACAGGGGTGCATCTTTTAGCAAAAACACTCAAAGCGGGGATTATTGCCATCAACAAGCTCCCAGAAATCCCAGAAACCTTATGGTTAAGGATGTTGGGGAAAGGAGGAACACAAAAAAGAGCCATTGAACAAGTGCTGGAACTACCCAGAGAAGATCCTCAACGGCAAAATATTTTAGAGTTAGTGGGGATATGGCGGATTAATGTAGCCAGTAAAATAGAACTCGAACCAGAAGAGAGGGAGTTGATTATGGAGTTATCACCAGCGTATCTAAAATGGCGAGAAGATACCTTGCAAGAAGGGATTGAACAAGGGATTGAACGGGGGATTGAACGGGGGATTGAACGGGGGATTGAACGGGGACAGCGCTTGATGATTGAAGCCTTATTACGAACTCGGTTTGGTGAGTTAGATGAGGCGCTTTTGGGCATCATTGACGCTTTGTTGCTCTTGTCTCCGGATGAGTTTATGCCTTTGTGTTTGCAGTTATCCCGTGAGGAGTTGCTGGAGCGATTTGGCGATCGCCAATCTTAAACATATCATTTCTAAATAAATTCCCTTCCTGTCGGCCACAGCCGAAACATTTACCCTCATCCCCCAACCCCTTCTCCTGTGCGAGAAGGGGAGGAAAAGTTTCTTCCGTGGGAGAGGGCAAAATATCGAATCACATGATTAATATCATCGATTGATGGAGCTAGTTGTCTGAGTTGCTACACACAGTTGTGACTAACTGACAGTCGCTTCCGCAGGCTTGCAGAGCGCGGTTTCCGGCTTGATCGCGGCGATCGCTGAATCCAGTGGCAACAACTTGAGTATTATTGCGTTTGCGAGCTAGAGCGCCACAGGTGTTTTCGATTAGAGCTTCAACTACACAATCTCGGCGATCGCAGTATCGTACGGCTGTGTCTCTAGCTAAACTACTGTAGAGCTGTTGCCAGGAGGCTCCCCAGCGGCCAGTATTTCGGGAATAGGCGATCGCTCCGTAGTCCGCTAGGGCAATGTTCGGCATGAGACCTTGAACGGCGATGGCACTGGCGATCGCGATCGTAAATTTGACAGGATTATTCATGATTGTTCTCCTTAAAATGGACTGAGTGAATGATTGAATCAACTATCGGTATTCATTAAAGAAAGCCTGAATACGCTGGATCTGGTCTTGAAATTTCTTTTGTTGTTCCAAAACCTCGTCTTGGTATTGGTTAGAACATCCTATTTGCTCAGAAGAAGAAGAGAGACAATTCAACAAACTAACTTTTGCAAACTTGACCCCTCTATTGAACTGGCTTTTCTCATATAGGCTCCAAGCTTTTCCCAAGGGCTGGGCTAAAGTTTTTTTGGCATTGGGACAGTAAGGACTGGCAAAAACCATTTGAGCCTCTTGAATCGTTTGCGAGATGGTCACCCCTTCACCGATTGAGGGATGATGGACTTCCTCTAACCTTGAGATATGCCCCTCCAATTGAGCCGCTAAAAAGATGACACTATGGGGACATTCTGGTTCTGGGAGTTGCGCTACAGTTGAAGATGAGCTATCATAAAAATCAGAAGTTTTTGACTCATCAATCGCTTGAGAATTAGCACTACAACTGCTGCTTAAAGCAACTAACATCACCGCCCCAAGTTGTAGATATTTTTTCATGGTTCAATTTGTCTTTGGTGGATAAAAGGGCGGGCTTACAGAATTTTTAGCCGCAAAACTGGGTTTAACCCGCCCTATTCAGAAAATCTCCGTGAATTAACCGCCGAAGAAGAGATTAATCAAAAGCTCGGCTAAACCATTACCATCACTATCATCTCCACCCAAAGGGTTATTCGACGACTGTTGCATGGATTGAGCAAGTTCATGGCGTACTCCACGTTTGGCTCGAAGCAGATAAGGATCTTCTTCATACCACTCACGCTGGCGCATAGTTTTCCTCCTAGGAAAATTGGTTTACATTGTTAGGCTAACAAGCCTATAGGTTAGATTTCGAGGGCAGATGATGCAGTATTTAAGAATGTTCTGCACCATCTGCACTTAAAGGTAAAACGCTGATGTTTTAGGCGATAGAATTGATAAGATATCAATCATTCGCTTTACATGAACCAGGACAAAACACCTTCAAAGAGATCTTGAAGCCAGCTATCATCATCGCCACCACCGTTAAAGTTATGGTCGAAGGTGTGCGGGGGATGGTAGTGCGGTTGATGGATCTCAGGATGAAATTCTTTGCCGGTATATTCGTGAGGAAGCATAATTATTGGCTCCTGAATATGAACTGTACATTTCTATCAAACCACAACTGATTACTATTTTTTGCGTGTTTAGGGCATTAATAATGCTCGAATTTGCACTATCTGCACCAAAAAAAGCAATGAATTGTGATAATATCATTGATTGATAAGTATTCAGCCCTAGGATATGGAGATAAAAAATGAGGTCAAGCTCTAGAACTATTGCCGTTACAACTCTGGGATGGGAAAAGCTTGTAAAAGCTAGATCTGACAAAGAAAACGAGAGTTATAAAAAAATAACGGATGCCTATATAGCCCGCAAAATAGGAACCCTAGATCGATCAACTGTTTCGCGCTTTTTTGAAAGGCGGAAGGTTTTGATTGAGAATGCTGAATCAATTGCTCAGTTTTTTGGATTAGAGTTAAGCAATATTGTTGATGTAGAACAACTATACGGTTTAGACAGAAAAGAAATGGTGATTACTCTAGAAGGTTCGATTGATGAGTTAAAGCCTAAAGTGGATCGATGGCTACAGATACTCAGAGAAGCATCCAAGGATGAAACTATTCAAATTAAAATTATGAAACCGGGTAGTGTGGTTGTCGTGATCGAGGGTTCGCCGGAAGGACTCAGGCGCATTGAGGAGTTGTTTAATGCGGGTGAATTGACTGAAATTGCTGGGTTTCAGGTGTTGGATGTTTACCCAGAATGGGAGGAAGAACCGACGCGGTTAAGGGATTGGTTTCAGGGTATATTTACTGAAGGTTGGCAACAGGCTGAGGAGTTGTTGACACCGGAACAGTTGCGTCCGGTGATGGTGTGGAGCGATCGCACCAAGCGAGCGAAGTTCTACGATTTGAGTGTAGATTTGCTTCAGTGTCAGGTGGTGTTGCTGATTAATCTGATACAGGAAGAAGAAGAGAGGGCGATCGCCAACTTAAAAGTCTATCCCAGGGATGCCGAGTTTTTGCCCGTTAACCTGAAAATGACTATCCTCTCGGAAGGAGAGGTATTTAAGGAAGTGACAGCTAGAGCTGCGGATGTGTGGATTCAATGTGAGTTTGATGCTAACTTTGGTGAAGAATTTACCGTCTGTTTGGGCATCGATGATACAATTGTCAGCGAACGATTTGTGGTGTAATGATGATGCCCTCTCCCTATATCCCTCTCCCACGGGAGAGGGACTTTACTCCCCTTCTCCCGTGGGAGAAGGGGCTGGGGGATGAGGGCAACACCCGTAAATCCACAAGATTGTGCCCTCTCCCTAAATCCCTCTCCCCAGGGAGAGGGACTTCTCCCCTTCTCCCGTGGGAGAAGGGGCTGGGGGATGAGGGCAACACACCCAAATTCAAGGGGGGTAAAAATGTCTCAACAAATTAAACTTACTCTCAACAACTTACCAGACGGTTTTATTGCCCTGATAGAAGTCAAGGTGCAAGACAAAACCATCGCTTCCGCAGAAGGAGAGTTGCCCAGGTTAATGCACTATAAGGAGTTAGAGGAAAGCTATGTACAGTGGCAGAGAGCTTATTGGAACTTAGAATATTTTTATCCTATATTTTTAGGCGATCGCAACGTTGTTACAAATGCCTCAAAACAAAAAGATGCCTTTGCCGCTTGTTGGAAATACGCGCAAGTTTTAGAAGAGCAACTCAATCGCTGGTTGAGCTATGAAGGATTTAACCCCGTTATTGAACGCATTAACGAGGAAATTGCAGAAGATAAATTAAATCCCCATCAACCCTTAGAATTTGTCTTACAAACCCAGAATATTTTATTGCGCCGACTGCCTTGGGAGCGGTGGCAGGTGCTACAGCAGTTTGCTGGCGTGGGTATGGTATTGGCTTCTCCTAATTTCAAGCAAGTTAATCAAGTAGTATTGAATGGGGCGAAAAAAGCCGTTCGCATTTTAGCCATTTTTGGCGATGGCAGGTTAACGGATACCATTCAAGCGGAAATTAAAGCCATTGAAGCCCGGACAAATGCCGAAATCACGTTTCTGGTAGAGCCAAAAGAAGCCGAAATTTTGACTCTCTTAAAAGAAAAATCCTGGGATATTTTAATTTTTGCCGGTCATGGAAAAACCAGCCAACGGAAGGGAGCAATCAAGATTAATCAAAAGAATTGGATTGGGATTGACAAACTCCGGGATGGGTTGAAAAGCGCCATTGATAAAGGTTTGCAGTTGGCGGTGATAAGTGCCTGTGATGGGTTGGGAGTTGCCAATCAATTGGGTGAGGGTGAGCAGTTATATCTGCCTCAAAGTGTGGTGATGCGGGAAGTTTTACCCGTGGCAGTTGCGCCGCGTTTTTTGCAAGCCTTTTTAGACAAGTATACGGCTGGGTTTTCTCTCGATACTGCGGTGAGGGAAGGCAGAACTATATTGAGTTCTGAGAAATTTAAAGATTCTTTTCCCTGTGCTGATTGGTTGCCAGTGGTGATGAAAAATCCGGCTCAGGATACCCTGCGCTGGGTGGAGTTGGGGGGTGTGTCTACAATTCCTCCCTATAAGGGTTTATTGAGTTTTCAGGAAGAAGACCAAGATTTATTTTTTGGCAGAGATAAGGTGATTAGTGAATGGGTAAAGTTTCTGAATAAAGAGCATTTACTTTTGGTCACTGGAGCATCGGGAAGTGGTAAATCTTCGGTGGTGTTAGCGGGGTTAGTTCCTCAGTATCGGGGAACATGCAGCATTATCAAGATGCGTCCGTTATATCCTGCGTCGAATCCCTTTGAAAATTTTGCGGCTGAGTTATTGCGTCTGGGAAAAAATGAGGCTGATTTAGAGCAGGTTGAACCTCTGGAACATCAGATGATTCTTGAGCGGGAATTGGCGAATCAATTACAAGTCAATCCTCAGCAGGCAATTGCTCAGTTGCAGGATGTGATTCAGCAACAGCAGCGTCCAATCTTATGGGTGATTGACCAATTGGAAGAGGTGTACAGTCCCCGGTGTGATGGCTATCGTCAGGCATTTTTAGACATGATTCTGGCAGTCATAGACCAGAAAAATCCCCAGGTCAAGATTGCCCTGACATTGCAAAGTTTGTTTTTAGAACAGGTGGATACCCCGTTAGGTAAACGGATAACCCCTTGCGAAAAGCGGCTTTTTGCTTTGGGAAATGATGCAGAAGACTGCCAGAATTTGCAGGAGATGATGATTCGTCCGGCTCGTGCGTTTGAGGTGGAGTTTGCTGAGGGGTTAGTGGATACCATTATTGAGGATTTACAAGCGGTTGCCAATAATTTGCCCATGTTGGAATTTGCCTTAACGGAACTTTGGCAACGGCAACGGGGTGGGAGAATTGATTATCAGGCTTATGAGGGAATTGGCAATGTCGCTCAAGCGTTGACGGATAAAGCGAATGCGGTATTTGAGCAGTTAGACGAGCCGCAAAAACAACAGGCGCGACGGATTTTTGTGCAGTTGATTCAACCGATAGAAAAGCAAGGGAATAAGGTAGCGATTCGTAAGATTGCCACAAATCAAGAGTTACAGGAAGAAGATTGGGAATTGCTGACAGTTTTTGCCCAAGCGCGGTTAGTGATTACGGATAAGGAGGGTGAGGAAAAACGGGCGCAGTTGAGCCATGAGGTGTTAATTGAACAGTGGGAAACCCTGAAAGAGTGGATTAAGGACAATTGGGAATTTCGCCGTTGGCAAGAATGGTTGCGAGAGCAGATGAAGCGCCCAGATAGTAAGCTGTTGCAGGGTGCAGCCTTGGATGATGGGTTGTATTGGTTGCGGAAATATGGCGAGGGAATTTTGTTAGCGGAGAGGGAATTTGTTGAGAAGAGTGAAAAGCAACGGAAGCGACAACGACGACAAACCATTGCAGGGTTAGTAACGGCTTTAGTTATTGTGACGGTATCGGGTATTGTTGCGGTTTGGCAATGGCAACGAGCGGAATGGCAGCGCGACATTGCGGAAACGGAGAATTTAGCCAATGCAGCTTTAGATCAATTTGAGTCTGGTGAAAGTCAGTTAGATGCGTTGATGACAGCAATTGAATCAGGGGAGAGGTTGAAGGAGTTGGTTAAACATACTTCCGATTTAGCGAGTTATCCGACTACACTGCCATTTTTAGCATTGCAGAAAATTACTTCTGAGATAAGAAATAAGAATAAGTTTGTCAGGAATGATGTTTTTGACACTGACTATACATTTTTTACTCCAGATAGTCAACATATTATTTCAGCCAGTCATGTGTATGGAAAAGTAACGATCTGGAACGAAGCGGGACAGATTATTGCAGAATGGGAAGATCCGCAAAACAAGAAAATCAATTATGTTTCTATTAGCCCCAATGGGAAGTATATTGCTACAGTCAATGCAGGACACTCAGTTCACATTTATGATTTAAATGGAGACCTTGTTTCTAGTGAGAAGCTTGCTGACTATTTTTGGCAAGGAGATTTCTTCTCAAAGCAGGAACGTATAGATCCACGTATAGCTGAATTTAGTGTCAAAAGTGATTATCTTGCCATAGGTGGTGCTTACTCATCCAAAGTACAATTTACTGATTTTTCAGGTAAACTTATCAAAGAAATTGAAAGCAATGCAGGAGGCACAATACATAGTATTAAGTTTCACCCCAATGGCAAAGAAGTAATGATTGGTAATGCTGTGGGTGTTTTAGAAGTATATAACCTAGAAACGCTAAAGAAAATAAAGACTATCAAAGCACATGATTCTAGAATTACAAAAATCGAAATTAGTGCTGACGGGAATCATATCGCTACGTTAGGTATTGATCAAGAAGCTTCTGGCAAACCTGAATATGTATCTAAACTTTGGAATATATCTGGAGAAAAAATATCAAACCTGAGTTCTTTTGAGTTACTTAATTGGAATGCCAATCTTGGCGATATTGATTTCAGTCCCGATGGCCAACAAATCTCCACGGTACACCCAGGACTTGGATTACTCAATACTTATAATTCTCATTCCGGGAAATTAATTAGACAGACTACAATACATAGATTATCTGGGTTTGGTTTAAGTTATAGTCCTGATGGTAGTGTCATTGGCATTGCTGGAGAGCCTGAAATTCAATTTATCAGCGCATCCGATAATATATTTCACGAACTACCAATGAATTATGAAGTTATACTCCCAGGAGATTATAAGCAAAGTAGTTTAGTCAATCTTCAATATACTGACGATAGTAAATATTTATTTGCTACAGATGCTCGTAATGGTGTTTTAGATATTTGGAATTTAGAACAGGTTGACCCTCAAAGAATTAATCTATCTAAGTCACGATGGCTAACTCTTTCCAACAATGGAAAGAACATACTTAGATTTGACAATGGTAATGTTGATTTTTTTTCAAAAGAAGGTGAGTTAATTTCGACCTTAAAAGCTACAGATCAAACTATAAATATTGATACAGGAACTTATGAGGTTTTCACTATATTTAGCAATATTATTGGTAACGGATATGTTTTCCCTGATTACTATAGCTCCAGTCATAATGGCCAAAAAATTGTCACTATGGGAAGGGGTTGGAATACTGTGCCAATTGGAACCAGACCAATCTATTTATGGGATTTGACACAAGAAAGTTTTAAGGAATTACAAGACAATTCAATAACTCAATCAGCAGAACGAGTTGTGATTAGTCCAGACGGAAATTACATTGTTGCTCTTGATAATACAGGAACTGGTTTTATGGGATACCTGTTGGATGGATCTGGGAACTTAATTTATGATCTGGATGTTAATGACATTCAAGAAACTGGAGAAGAGGAAGATGATTTATTTTCAGGAATAGGGATTTTGTTATCTCATGAATTTTCAGAAACTCGTCATTTTGATGAAAATCTCTCTTATGAAAATATTAAAGTGATTCCTATTATGCAAGTTTGGAAGAATTCGACGGCAATTAAAGCAGGTTTGCAACCGGGAGATCTTCTTTTAGAAGTGGATGGTCAATCTGTATCTGAATTTGAAAATTCTCTAGACACCTATCAGATCTTGCATGGAGAACTAGGAACCATTGCTAAACTAAAGATTAAAAGAGGTATTGAAATACAAGAATTTAGTGTTGAACGTGAAAAATTACAACATCCAACTTCTAATCAATTCATTATAGGCGATCATGGTAAATTTAGCCCTAATAGTAAATATTTATTGACATGGATGAGAGGGGATGAATTATTATTTTTGCGAGATTTAGAATCGGAAGAAAAAGTTACATGGAATCATCCAGCAACGATTCTGAACGTCTACCCTAGTCCTGACAATAAACTGATTGCAATCACTGGTACGGACTATACCATCACCCTATTAGATTATTCCGGCAACCTGATTCGTTCTATTAAAGTCCAACAATCTCCCAATGATTTAGCCTTCAGTCCTGATGGCCAGAGAATCGCTTTTTTAGGACATCCTAATGAACTGAGTATCTGGAATTTAGCTGGAAAGATGTTGGCTAAATATACCATTCCTGAAGAAGGTTCAGGATTAGTTCGATTTGCTCCAGATGGGAAATCGATCGCCGTCGGAGGAAGACGAGTCAGAATTTATCCCAACCAAACCCTAGACGAACTCATCGCAACCGGCTGCGAGTGGTTAGAGGACTACTTTACCACTTATCCCGAAGAAAAGGAAAAACTACCTGCATGTCAGTAACTTGACTCAGGTTCAATTCCTCTCAAGGGTGTCCAAAACCAAAACGTCTAACCCTGGAACCCTTGCTAAACGTGCATCATTGGTGAAGAAAAAAGTCGCATTTCTGTGCAGAGCAGATGCAATTTGGATCGCATCTGGAGTTCGTAAGTTTTGTGTGGCTCTTAATTGGGCAGCTAATTCAGCAATTTCAGGTGAAACCGGCACGGGTGTTAGATGCTCTTGATTCATAATAATATCACGATAATGTTGAGCCAGTTCCACATTACCTAGCCGTAGTGGATGAACCAAAACTTCTGTCAAGGTTAATGTAGACGTGACGACTTGAAACTCACCTTGACTCATGGCATGAAAAAACGCACGAACCAACTCCAAATAAGTTTCATTTTGTTCAATAAAATAAATCAGTGGTGCTGTATCTAAGCCAACAACTTGACCTTGTAGTTGTCTCAGCCATTCCATGAATCCCGTTCCTGATTAACATACTCTTGAGCATCAAGTCCATGCCAAATGTCTTTCCCCAATCCTTCTAAGTCCATAATGTTACGCTTAGGTTGGATAAGCATACGCTGACGTACCATTCCAGCTAACTCTTCTAACAAGCGAAGTTGCTCATCTGGAGTCAGAGTCTGGACTTGGCGGCAAATCTCTTGATAGGTAGCCATCTTCTTTCTGGAAAAATTCGGGTCTTTTATATTATCATAGAGTTCAGCGAGAATAACTTCACTATGCCTGCCAAAGATCTTGATCACGACAACTGCAAACAAGCATTGGTTAAAGATGGCTGGAAAATCACCCATGATCCTTATCCTATGCGCTGGGGAAAAAAAGACTTATTTGTTGATTTAGGAGCCGAGAAATTTCTCGGAGCAGAAAAAGGCGATCGCCGCATCGCCATTGAAGTCAAAAGCTTTGTGGGATTATCCGATATTCAAGATCTGAAAAATGCTCTAGGTCAATTTATCCTTTACCAGGATTTACTGGTTAAAATTGAACCAGAACGAGAACTTTTCTTAGCGATCCGAGATGTTGTGTTTAGCGATCTCTTTGAAGATTCGATGTCGATTGGTAAAGTTCTCCTAGAAAATCGTCGGTTTAAGCTACTTGTTTTTAACTCAGAGCAGGAGGTGATTGTGTCATGGATGAGCTAGAGCAATATCGGACGGTCATCAAAACACTGTTGTCGGAATTTACCACTCGTCAATATGCTAATCCTGATATCTTAGAACTTCAAAATAAAACCGTATTTGACACCACTCAAGACCATTATGTTGTCATGTCCGATGGCTGGAACAAGAATGGTTCTCGTATCCATGGCTGTTTGATGGATATTCAGATTATCAATGGTAAAATTTGGATTCAACTCGATGGTACAGAATACGGTATTGCCCTCGATTTAATGGAGGCGGGAATTCCCCAAGATAAAATTGTCTTGGGATACAAAGAACCCTCGATTCGTCCCTATACTGGATTTGCGATAGCTTAACAATGAGTCAAGATCGAGTCCAGTTATCGATGGGGTAGGGGCGGGTTTTGAAAATCGATCGTTTGTCTCCTAAAGATTGGTGAACCCGCCCCTATAATAGACCAATCATGATTGTATCAATCTTAATTAAATCAACAACCCAGACCCATTTTTTATTTTTAACTGTTCTCCCCCCAAACTCGACGCAAATTCAACACAAAATCGGGCAAAACATTCTCACCGGATACCTCCGTGGGATCAGACAAAACTTCGACTTCTAAACCCACTCGATAAACTTCCACTGTTCGATTTTTAGGATCGATTAACCAACCCAACTTGGCTCCATTCTCCATATACTCCTGCATTTTTTCTTGCAGGGACTTCAGAGTATCGGAAACAGAGCGCAATTCCACTACAAAATCCGGGCAAATGTTGGCAAATGTTCCCTTTTGTTCCTCTGTGAGAGCATCCCAACGCTCTTGACTTATCCAAGAGGCATCGGGGGCGCGATTTGCACCGTTGGGTAAAATGAAAGCCGTGGAAGAATCAAAAGCTTGCCCCAAGTTTTCATTGTCTTCGTCCCAGCGATCCAATTGTCCAGTGATCCGGCTATTTCGTTTGCCACTTTCCCAACCTGTCGGTGGATTCACGATTAACTCTCCTTTTGCGGTTCTTTCTAGTGGTAAATCTCGATTGCTGGCAGCGAGAGCTTCAAACTGTTCTTGGGTGACATGGAGCTTTAGGGTTCTGGGTAACTCCAGTAACAGGGTTTCGGGTTTAGTCGGAGTTTGTACCATGTTGACCTCTGGGATTGTAGAGATTGGCTAGTTATAGTTTAACTGTTCTCCCCCCAAACTCGACGCAAATTCAAGACAAAACCGGGTAAAACTTCCTCACCCGATAACTCTGTGGGATCAGACAAAACTTCGACTTCTAAACCCACCCGATAAACTTCCACCGTTCGATTTTTAGGATCGATTAACCAACCCAACTTAGCGCCATTGTCCATATACTCCTGCATCTTCTCTTGCAGGGACTTCAGAGTATCGGAAACAGAGCGCAATTCCACTACAAAATCCGGGCAAATGTTGGCAAATGTTCCCTTTTGTTCCTCTGTGAGAGCATCCCAACGCTCTTGACTTATCCAAGAGGCATCGGGGGCGCGATTTGCACCGTTGGGTAAAATGAAAGCCGTGGAAGAATCAAAAGCTTGCCCCAAGTTTTCATTGTCTTCGTCCCAGCGATCCAATTGTCCAGTGATCCGGCTATTTCGTTTGCCACTTTCCCAACCTGTCGGTGGATTCACGATTAACTCTCCTTTTGCGGTTCTTTCTAGTGGTAAATCTCGATTGCTGGCAGCGAGAGCTTCAAACTGTTCTTGGGTGACATGGAGCTTTAGGGTTCTGGGTAACTCCAGTAACAGGGTTTCGGGTTGGGGGGAAGTTTGTACCATGACCTCTCCTATTCTAGAGATGGGCTAGTTACAGTTTATGATATATAAATAAACGCGCAAAGAATTTAGACTGAATCAAAACCTTATGGATACGCTAACGCTCAAACGTGAAGTAGACTTGTTGTGCGATCGCCTGGGTAAAACTCAGGACTATCTTTGAGCTACCCATCCTCAACGCCAAAATCCAAGACCTGGAACAAGTCGCCTCTCAGCCGGAATTCTGGGATGATCAAGCCCAAGCCGGGCAAACCTTGCAAGAGCTAAACGACCTCAAATCCTCTCTGCAACAGTTTCAGGACTGGCAAGGCACATTAGAAGAGGCGAGGGCCATCTTGGAGTTGTTAGAGTTAGAAGCCGATGAATCACTCCTCCAAGAGGCCCAATCTCATGTTTCCCATTTAAGTCACGATCTCGATCAATGGGAACTGCAACAACTGTTATCGGGAACCTACGATAAAAGTGGAGCGGTGCTAACCATCAATGCGGGAGCAGGGGGAACCGACGCTCAAGACTGGGCAGACATGCTGCTACGGATGTATGAGCGCTGGGGAAAGGCCCAAGGGTATAAAGTGCATCTGACTGAGATTTCAGAAGGGGATGAAGCGGGGATTAAATCCGCTACCCTAGAAATTGATGGGCGCTACGCCTACGGGTATCTGAAAGCAGAAAAAGGAACCCATCGGTTAGTGAGAATTTCGCCGTTTAATGCCAATGGGAAACGGCAAACCAGTTTTGCTGGGGTGGAAGTGATGCCGATTTTGAATGAAGAGGTACAACTGGATATCCCGGACAAAGACCTGGAAATTACCACCTCTCGCTCTGGGGGAAAAGGCGGTCAAAATGTGAACAAGGTGGAAACAGCCGTTCGGATCGCTCACTTACCCACCGGTTTAGCGGTACGCTGTACTCAAGAGCGATCGCAACTTCAAAACAAAGAAAAAGCCCTAGCTCTGCTCAAAGCCAAATTACTGGTGATTGCCCAAGAACAACGGGCCCAGGAAATTGCCGACATTCGCGGCGATATGGTCGAAGCCGCTTGGGGAAATCAAATCCGCAACTACGTTTTCCATCCCTATCAAATGGTCAAAGATCTGCGTACCAACGTAGAAACCACTGCCATTACTGATGTGATGAATGGTGATCTGATGGAGTTTATCGAAGCCTATTTGCGCCAGGAAAACCAACTGATTGAAGCCACCTAAAGCGCTACCCCTACTCAAACCCATGATCGATAAACCCCAGAAAAAACGCATTTTAAAGCAATTGCGAAAAAAAACAGGCAAAGTTAACTTTGTTCAACTCATAGAACGTTCTCCCCGTTGGAGTGATTTATATCATGGGTTACTCTCCATGGAGTGGTGGAAATTTTTTGGGTTGATTTTTGTTTTCTATTTAATGACCAATGTATTCTTTGCTTTGGCCTATTTAGTCGGAGGAAATGGTATGGCGAATGCCCAACCCGGTTCTTTTGCTGATGCCTTTTTCTTTAGTGTACAAACTCTGACCACTATTGGTTATGGTGCGTTCTATCCGACTACCCTATATACTCATATCATTGTTACGTTTGAGAGTCTATTTGGCTTATTGGGGTTTGCGGTAGCTACGGGATTATTGTTTGCTCGGTTTTCTAAACCAACGGCACGGGTTGTGTTTAGTGAAGTTGCAGCGATCGCCCCTTATAATGGGGTTCCGACTTTAATGTTTCGGATGGCGAATCAACGGAACCATTGGATTGTGGAAGCACAGGTTCGCGTGAGTGTGGTATTGCCCAATGAAATTACACCAGAAGGTCATAGTTTGCGGCCGATTGTAGATCTTAATTTGGTGCGATCGCACAATTCGTTCTTGGTTCTGAGTTGGATGATTATGCATCCCATTGATGAACAGAGTCCATTTTACCATTATGGCTTTAGTCCAGAGCAGATTCAGCAGTGGCAACCCGAAGTGATTGTTTCCCTCACAGGATTAGATGAAACGGTCTCCCAAACCATCCATTCTCGTTATTGGTATCATCCAGAAGATATCCGATGTAATGTGGCGTTTGTGAATGTGGTGTCCACGAATAAGAAGGGTACACGCTGTATTGATTATACCCATTTTCATGATGTAGAACCGTTGCAGGGAGAATGGGCAAATGGGAAATAGGGGAACGCCGGGATATAGCGCTTTGTGCTGTATTTGAATGGGGATTGATGGTCATGGGTTACGATCGCCTCTCCATGTTACCTCATCTCCTGTCCGCGATCGCCAATGGTTTTCCTAAACGGAACCAATGGATTAAACTAGAGAGAGATATCTCTTAACCTTCATTTGGATTAACCAAGCGAACGTGACTGCCATTTTATCAACCCAGATCGGCCAAACCCATCCAAACTCGTCCGCACGCAGTATTTGGAAAGGGTTAATTGAAACCTACCGTGCCTACCTTCCCGTAACAGAAAACACTCCTGTGGTCACCCTTTTAGAAGGTAACACGCCCCTGATTCCTGTACCGGCGATCGCCGCTCAGATTGGGAAACAGGTTCAGGTCTGGGTTAAATATGATGGCTTAAACCCCACAGGAAGCTTCAAAGACCGGGGAATGACGATGGCAGTCTCGAAAGCCAAAGAAGAAGGCTCGAAGGCGGTAATTTGTGCCAGTACCGGCAACACCTCAGCAGCCGCCGCAGCCTATGCGAAACGGGCAGGCTTAAAGGCATTTGTTATTATTCCCGATGGGTATGTGGCTCTCGGTAAACTGGCTCAAGCCCTGCTTTATGGCGCAGAAGTGCTGGCAATTAAGGGTAACTTTGACCAAGCCTTGGCAATTGTTCGCCAAGCTTCCGAACAGTATCCGGTGACGTTAGTCAACTCGGTCAACCCCTATCGCCTCCAAGGACAAAAAACCGCAGCCTTTGAAGTGGTGGATGCATTAGGGGATGCCCCCGACTGGCTCTGTATTCCTGTGGGTAATGCGGGTAATATTACTGCCTATTGGATGGGGTTTTGTGAATATCATCAAGAAAAAAAATGTAGCCAACTGCCGAAAATGATGGGCTTCCAAGCGGCTGGAGCAGCACCCATTCTTGCCGGCCATCCCATTGAACACCCGGAAACCCTCGCCACGGCTATCCGTATTGGTAACCCCGCTAGTTGGAAACAAGCCCTCGCAGCCCAAGAAGCTAGTGGTGGGCAATTCCAAGCGGTTACCGATGAAGAAATTCTCGATGCCTATCGCCTCTTGGCTGCTGAAGAGGGGATTTTCTGTGAACCGGCTTCTGCATCGTCGGTGGCTGGGTTATTGAAAGTGAAAGACCAAGTACCCGAAGGCGCTAAAATCGTTTGTGTCCTCACGGGTAATGGTTTGAAAGACCCCGATACGGCGATTAATCACAGCAAAAATCCCTGTCATCAAGGCATCGAGGCCGATCTGAAATCAGTGGCTGCTGCCATGGGATTGAGTTAAATAATAGGGAATGGGGAATGGGGAATAGGGAATGGGGAATGGGGAATGGGGAATGGGGAATGGGGAATGGGGAATAGGGAATGGGGAATGGGGAATGGGGAATAGGCCATCTTTTCTATCTTCCCCTGAGATCATTTAGATTAGCTATATTCAACAGGCTTGTTTTTGCTCTACCGACCGATCGCCTTAACTAACCCAACACCCCCAAAATACAGACCTAAAACGGCTCCTGCGAGTAAACTTTGGGTCACTGGATCGGTGGAGGGGGTGAGGATAGCGCCCAGCAGTACAGCTCCCATGACGATATAGCGCCATCCAGCCAGCATTTGTTGGGAAGAAACCAATCCTAAGACGCTCAACAGCACTTGAATGACGGGGACTTGAAAGGCTAAACCGGTACTAAACATTAGCAGCAGCACAAACTCGAAATAGCGATCGATTGACCAAGCTTGTTCTACCACTTCTGCGCCATAGGTGATAAAAAAGTTCAGGGCTGCGGGAATTAACACGGTTTGGGCAAACAACAAACCGGTGAGAAATAAGACACTCGATCCCACCACCACGGGAAGCACTAAGCGCCGTTCTTTGCGTGTCAGTCCGGGGAGAACAAATTGGATGATTTGATAGAGAATCGCGGGAGTGGCAAGAATGATACCGCTATAACCGGCTACTTTCAGAGAAACAAAAAAGTATTCTCCCGGAGCCAGTTGTAAAAACTTCACATCTCCGGCGGGGATTTCCAGGAATTGCACAATGGGTTTGACCAGTAGAAAACAGCCGACAACGGCGATCGCCACCGCAATCAAGGCATAGAAAAACCGTTGCCGCAGCTCTTCCAAATGGTCAAACAACGACATTTCTACATCATCGGGCAATTCATCCAGAGGGTCTACAGTCGGATCTTTGGTTGGCGTTTGGCTCTCTACAGTCATTTCACTTATTCGTCACCAGGTCTATGAAAATTGTATCGAGGATTGACAGAATTTACGACCGAGTGGACGGTTTCAATTACATTAACCGGACTTGATCCGATCAATGATCAATTCATAGCACCCGAATGACACTCGGTACAGAGTCGATCGCCTCTAAGTCCTTGATTTGTGCTAACGCTTGTCTGAAATTTCCCTCACGGGTTTCATGGGTAACAATGACAATCTCTGCTAACTCTCCCCTGAATCCAATTTGCACCACAGACTCTACACTCACCCCATGATCGCCGAAAATCATCCCCAGATGACCAATGACTTTGGGACGATCTTGGGCAATGAGGCGAATATAAAACCGGCTGTTGAGTTCCTCTAGGGGGGTGAGGGTGCAATAGTCTTGATGGGTGCAACTGAGGAGAGGATGGGGGATGGGTTCAGTTTCGGTTTTGAGGATGGCGGCAATATTGATGATATCGGAGGTGACGGCGCTGGCAGTTGGCCCTGCTCCTGCTCCTTGGCCGTAGAACATCACCGGGCCGATGGGGTCACCTTCGACTAAGATGGCGTTGAATACACCGTTAATGCTGGCGAGGGGATGGGTGTGGGGAACCAGGGTGGGATGGACGCGAATTTGCAGAGGTTGGGTTGCGTCGCTGGAGGCTTCCCGATGGGCGATCGCCAACAGTTTAATCCGAAATCCCAGTTTTTCCGCATAGCTAATATCGGCTGCACTGATGGAACGAATACCCTCACAATACACTTCTTCCCGTTTCACTCGACCGCCAAAGGCGAGAGCGGCTAAAATGGCAATCTTATCGGCTGCATCTAAGCCATCTACATCTGCGGTAGGATCGGCTTCTGCATAGCCTAAACTCTGGGCATCGGCGAGAACGTCCCCAAAGTCCGAGCCTTCCTGCTGCATCCGGGACAAAATATAGTTAGTCGTGCCGTTAATGATACCAATAACCGACTGAATCCGGTTCACCCCCAAAGCTTGTTTGAGGGGATTAATCACCGGAATCCCGCCCCCTACTGCCGCTTCTACCATCACGTAAACGCCCGCAGCATTTGCGGCATCATAAATTTCATCGCCATACCGAGAAATCACGGCTTTATTGGCAGTCACCACATGCTTGCCATGGGCGATCGCCTGAAGAATGAGCGATCGCGCCGGTTCTAAGCCGCCGATTAATTCGACGACAATATCCACCGCTTCATCCGTGACAATGGCTTGCAGATCGGTGGTGAGCAAGTCTTCGGGCACTTTCACTGCTCTGGGTTTATTCAGATCCCGCACACCAACCCGATAGAGATTTAGGTCACCTAAGAGGGGATGCCGCCCTTCCGGGTTCAGTAAAATATCAACCGTTCCTGCTCCTACGGTTCCTAAGCCTAGCAAGCCAATGTTATATGCCACAGTACCAATCTTGAAAACAATGGATTATTCTTAAAAGTTTATCATTAAAACCCAATGGGTTGACCGCGATCGGTAAATTTGACCTCCTGGATATTCCACAGAGAAGATTGGGTTAAGGTTTGCTGTAGGCTACCCATGAGAGCCATGCGTTCACAAGTGGAGAGGGAGACAAACTGACGTGGAGATTCGGGAGAGAGACGAAAATCAATGGTGAGGCTATTGTTGGCTGGGTTGGGTTGCACGCGATAACCGGCGATCGCAAAATCGGTGCTGGTTCCCTCTGCGATCAGCTTATGAATTGTTGCTTGTAGGGGATTGGGCCGAGGCACTTGCAGGGGTTTCTGCACAAACGTTTCACAGAAAGAATCGAGATGATAGGCGGTTACCTCGATCGTCTCTACCGGAGGCGGATCAAGGGTTTGGGCAAGTTTGGGTAAGGGTGCAGGAGTGGGTGTAGGTTCCGTGGAATGACTTGCATTCAGAGTGCATCCGCTCAGACTCACCAGGCAAACGGCAAGAGGCAAAAGGCAAAAGTTGGGTTGTAAGATCATGGGGTAATGAGTAATGAGTTACTCTTCACACCCTTCATCGAAGCCTAGATTTGATCCGCCTAATTTCCCCAATGGCTGCGATCGCACCTAATACAGCGCTTTACACTGTAACGGAGTACAGTATCATTGAGACAAGTCATTGCGAGTGGAGCGGAGCGGAACGAAGCAATCTCGATCATCTCGGTAGTTGCTGCGATTGCTAGAGTGCCTATTGCCTAGCGCGAAGCGCGATATGCCCTGCATCTCGATCCTCCCAACCCCCCTAGAAAAGCCCTAATTGTTAATTATTAATTGTTAATTATTAATTCAACCCCATGTCCTTTACTCACCCTCATATCCTATCTCTGGCCGACTTCACCCCAGAGGATTACAATACGGTTTTACAGACGGCTGCTAGTTTTTCCGATGTGCTGTCGCGACCAACGAAAAAAGCGAAGAAACTGCCGACACTTCAGGGACGAGTGGTGACGAATCTCTTCTTTGAACCCTCAACACGCACCCGCAGCAGTTTCGAGTTAGCGGCCAAACGGTTATCGGCTGATACCCTTAATTTTGCCCCTGGTTCCTCTTCTCTCTCCAAAGGAGAAACAATCTTAGATACGGCCAAAACCTATTTAGCCATGGGAACTGATATTATGGTGATTCGCCATAAGGAGTCTGGAGTTCCCCAGGCGATCGCCGCAGAACTCGATCGCCTGAATGCCAATGTTGGGGTTCTCAACGCTGGGGATGGTCAACACGAACACCCCTCCCAAGCCTTACTCGATCTGTTTACGCTCTGCTTTCTTCTCGATCCCCAATCTCCCCGGTTAGAGTTACTTGCAGGTAAAAAAATTGCCATTGTCGGGGATATTGTCCACTCTAGGGTGGCTCGTTCTAATCTTTGGAGTTTAACGGCGACTCAATGCGAAGTTCACTTAGCCGCTCCTCCCACCTTATTACCCCAATATTTTGCCCAATATGTTTCTACTGAGTCTCAAGAAAGACCGGGGAAACTCTTTGTCCATTGGTCAGCAGAACCGGCCCTGCAAGATGCAGATTTTGTCATGACCTTGCGTCTGCAAAAAGAGCGCATGGCCCAACATTTACTCCCCAGTGCCAGGGAATACCATCATCGGTTTGGCATTACCCGCGATCGCCTCAAACTCTGCAAACCGGGTGTTAAAGTTCTCCATCCCGGCCCCGTGAACCGAGGGGTGGAAATTAGCTCCGATCTGATGGACGATCCCGAATTTAGCCTCATTTCCCAACAGGTCAGCAGTGGAGTAGCCGTGAGAATGGCCCTACTGTATTTAATGGGAGGGGGTAAGTAGCGGCGATCGGTGTCCCCGCGTTTGAAGCACTTTTTTTAGAAAGTGACAGAAGAGGGGTAATTGTTAATTGTTAATTGTTAATTGTTAATTGTTAATTGTTCATTGAACTTACCGAGGATCGCCAATCAGAATAAATGCTGACCAATAGAACGGATGATCCTCATCACCAGTATTAATTTGTGCCAACTTCGCCTCCCGCAGGGCTTCCCCTTGGCTCATGCCTGCCGCCACATGCTGATAAAAATTGCTCATCAGCGTCTGCGTATGTTTATCGCTCACTGACCAGAGCGTAGCCATCACTGCTTGCGCTCCTGCCCGTTCAAACAGGTACGCCACTCCGGAAATCGATTTTCCCTCGGTGTCGGCTTCGCGGGCGGTTTGACAGGCGCTCAGGGCAATCAGTCGGGTGTGGTCTAACCCTAGTAAGGCGGCATCGGTGATGGGCCACTGGGTATTGTTGGCAAACAGAATCGTGTTGGCTGCCATATCGTATTTTTCACAACCATTGGGTTGAAAGCAGCCGTGAGTCGCCAGATGTAAAAAACCAAACCTAGGAGCTTGTTGCTTAAACTGGTCGAGGGTGGCTTGGTCGTGGAGATAGGCTTGACTGTTGGGGAACAGTTGGGTAATCGTTTTAACTTCTTCTTCTGCTCCCGGTAAGTTGTGCGGGTTGTGGGGAACCGGGTTACCCATGGCGAGAATAGCGTTGGTTTTGGCGCTCGGTTCGCGGTTGGGGGGCGTTTTCGAGAGGCGCGTCAGGTAGTTGATGGGATATTTTTCAATCAGAAACTGTTCATTGGCTTTGTCGTAGAGGCTTTCAAAGGGAATGTAGCGCAGTTTGCCAGTGGCGATGATGCTCAGGTTTTCGGGGTTGTAGGCGCTGATTTGTTTTTCGATGGGACGGATGAGGATATCGTAAAGCTTGCTACTGGTTTTTTTGTAAAAGGGACTCAGTTCTTCCAGTTGTTCGGGGTATTGGTCAAGGAGTTGGTTAAATTCCTCCACATCCAGGGAGGTTTGCACCACCTCGAAACTATCGCGGGTGAGCAGAAACAGAGCCAGGGTATTGGGAGTGTTGGTAACATTGGCGAGGGGAACCGGTTGCAGGACAAGGGTTCCTTCGGGGATGGTGGCTTGGAGTTGCTCGATGTCGGTGGGAGTGGTTTCAAAAATATCGGCAACTTCCGGGAACTGTTGGGCAATGCGTTCTCCGAGTTCAATATTTTCTGTCTCTAGGGTACTGATGCGGCGGGAAAGTTCATCGGAGGGGTCGCGTTGCAGTTGTCGTCTCAGGTTTTCGAGTTGTTGCCAGCGCTGGTTATATTGGTCGATGAGGGCTTGAGCTTCGGGGTTTTGGACTTTGGCTCCGAGGAGGCGAGTATAGTCGGCCAGTTCGTAGGTACTGACGCGGTTTATCCAGGTAAAGGCTTCTTTGGCTCGGTTTTGTTGGATGAGCAGGGAGGTGAGGGCGATCGCAGAACCCTGATGAATATTGATGAAAGTTTTCCGATATTCTTGTTTGTCTTGTTTGAGGTTACTGCGAAGGCGGAGGATTATTTCTAGGGATTGCTCATAATATTTAATAGCCTTTTCAGGTTGATTAATTTTTTTGTAAACTGTGGCTGTATTGCTGAAATTAGCAGCTTTCCCGATTTCATCTCCTACTGCGTGCATAATAGGCAATGCTAGGCTAAAATTGTAGAGTGCTTGTTGGAAATTCCCAATTTTAAGGTATACTACTCCAAAACTATGTAGAGTCCTTGCTTCTCCCCTCCTATTGTGCGTCTGTCTATCTATGCGCAGAGCTTGCTCATGATATTCTATTGACTTTCCCTCTTCACCTAAATCAATATATACCGACCCCAAGTTTTGAAAAGTAACAGATTGCCCCCACATATTATCTATTCGTTGGAAAATATTTAAAGCTTTCTTGTGATAATCTACTGACTGTTCTAGGTCACCAAGACCACTGTACACCTCACCCAAGTTATTAAGGGTGACTGCTTCACCGTTCGGGCTGTCTATATCACGAAAAATTTGCAATGCTTGCTGATATTTATCTATGGCATCTTCTGTTTGACCAATTCTATTATAGACTGTACCCAAATTATTCAGAGTACGAGCTTCCAGGTTTTGATCGTGAACTTGTTGAAAAAACTGTAAAGCTTCATTAAAATGATCGATAGAGTGTTGCCAATAACCCAAATCAGCCAAAATCACAGCTAAGGTGCTGACAACATTTGCTCGCAATTTTTTCTCTCCAATTTCTCTGACAATTGGGAACATCTGTTGATAAAATTCTAATGCTAGTTGCAGTTGACCGGTACTGTAGTAGATGGTGGCCAAGTTATGCAAGGTAAAAGCTTCTCCTCTTTTATCTTTGATCTCCCGACGAATAGTTAAAGACTGTTGTAAGTAATCTATCGCTTGTGCATAATCGTTTATGCTATTGTAGGTTGTTCCCAAGCTATTGAGAGCCATTGCTTCCCGACTTCGATCCTCTAAATTTTGGGAGATAAGTATAGCCTGGTGGAAATGATTAATTGCCTTTTGATGTTGGCTAATATTATGGTAGACTTTTCCTATGCTAAGGAGAGTTGTAACTTGCATTTCTAGGTCATTAGTTTCTTCAAAAATGGGTAATGCCTGTTGATAAGCTTCTAATGCAGCTATATACTCTCCTATATCGCCAAAGTGCTGACCGATGCCTAGAAAAGCTAATGCTTCTAATTCCCTGAGCTTGAATTGTTGGGTAATAGCTAGAACTTCCTGCCATATTGCTGTAGATTCTTGAATTTTTCCTTGTTGTCGCAGTTTGACTGCTTCGAGCATGAGCTGTGGGACTTCTGATTCAACTTCTTCTCTAGAACGTTGCTGACTTTGCGCCCAACTGGGTTGCTCTCCCACCGTCACCATTACCGGAGTCATCCACACTCCCAGCGCTACCAGAGTTCCGACGATTCTCATATCAATTAAAAATTAAAAATTAAAAATTAAAAATGATGGACGCTTTCTATTGTATCGGAAATTTCTCTGGCGGGGATGTTGTTGGTCATGGCGAGGGGAACGGAGTGTCGCGAAGCCCTCTCATACAGCGCTTTGCGCTGTTATGGTGTACAGCTTTAAAGGCTCAAAGCCATGTACCACAACCCTATTCCCTATTCCCTAGCGCGAAGCGCTGTATTACCGCAGGGGGCTGAGATTGCTTCATTCCGCTTCGCTTCATTCGCAATGACTTGATCTGTCATTGCGAGCGGAACGGAGTGTAGCGAAGCAATCTCGATAAGTCTCCAAGAGTATGAGATGGCTTCGCTTCATTCGCCATGACATTGGGGAACGCAGGGTGCGAGAAGGGCAAAGAAACCGGGTTTCTCGCTCCTCTTCATCGCAGGTTGCATCTGTGGGAAGAAACCCGGTTTCTAACGGCCGCAAGAAGCCAATCATAAGTTACAATCCTTAATCATCTCTCCCATCTCTGACTCCGATGACCTTAGAACAAGTCCTCAACTTAGCCAAACAACTTTCTCCGATCGACAAAATACGCTTAATTGAAAAGATCGCGCCTGAAATTGAGCGCGAAGTCACTCAAACTACCGTAACTCCCCGGCGCTCTTTATGGGGGATCTGTAGCCATTTAGGAACAGCACCTTCAGCCGAAGAGATTGATAACGCTCGTCTAGAAGCCTGGAGTAGCTTTCCCAGGGAGGATATTTAATGCTTCAGGCAATTGTTGATACCCATGCCATTATTTGGTATGTTTTTTCCGATTCTCGTCTGTCTAACATCGCTCGCATGACCATAGAACAAGCTGCGACTGATGGGCGATCAAAAATTTCGGCTTGACCGTAACTCCTTATAATCGTAGTTATCTGAAAATTGAATTTGTCCACTCAAATCCAGCAGATTCCGCTTTTTGCGGATGCGAATCAACTCTTCTAGAGCTAAATTAATCAATTCTTGCTCAGTTTGACAATCCGTTAAACTGAAAGCCTCTTCAACTAATTGTTTATTAAGTTCAATGGGCATTTTCATCATTAACAACTCATACAATTATGTAATTCATTGTACCAGATCTACACAGCCTTGCCTTGACTAGCGCGAGAAGTGCAAAGAAACCGGGTTTCTCGCTCCTCTCCATCCCAGGGTGCATCTATGGGAAGAAACCCGGTTTCTAACCGCCGCAAGAAGCACGGAGAAACCGATCTACGTTAAACTGACGATATCAACCCAGTTAACAGTAATGACCATCCCATCAGAACTGAATGTTCTCATCAATCGGTTAAATGCGGAACTTGATGTTATCGAAGCTCAAGGAATGGAGGGACTCAGGTTACTCAGACCGATTATGTCTAGCTTTCCCGATAATACCATCCTGATTCAGCACTTTGCTTACCTGAACACCATCTTATTCTTTGTGCAATCATCCAGAACGCAAATTAGTGATAGTCTGGAGCTTATTACCGATGCTACCGTATCCGAAGAGAGGATTCAAGAGTGTGGAGAAATGCTCAGTAATCTCTTGGGTAAAGTCATAGAAGTTAAACTAAAAGTTGAGACTCTTGTCAATCGTTGGAGACGCTAAAATGAAATCTGTGATTAATGAAGCACAAATGCTGGAAGATCTGGAACTTTTGCAAGAATGCGAACAATCAGCCAGAGAGTTATATGAACTTTCCATAGCCTTCGCCAACCAATGCCAAGAGATAGTTAAAGAAGCCTCCACTGTTGATCTAAGCCTTACCCATGATGACTCGAACCCAATGGCTTAATGCCCTATTAAACTTCAACCAAACCCTCGGTGAAATTGTGCCCCATCTTCGTGATTTTGGATGGGATAGTGACACCCCTCTTGTTGTCCTCAACCGTCAACATTTATGCTCCATTTTGCAACGTTGTTAGCAACTGCCCTCACTCAGTAATCTCTTGGGTAAAGTCATAGAAGTTAAACTAAAAGTTGAGACTCTTGTCAATCGTTGGAGACGCTAAAATGAAATCTGTGATTAATGAAGCACAAATGCTCGAAGATAAGGCTCAAAGCCATGTACCACAACCCTATTCCCTATTCCCTATTCCCTAGCGCGTTCATGTCCGCGAAGCGGAAAGCGCTATAGCGCTCGTCTAGAAGCCTGGAGTAGCTTTCCCAGGGAGGATATTTAAGGCTTCAGGCTTTCCTCTTCAGGCTTCTCATACCCCGTCAACTCCACCACCATCCGATTCTGATTCAAATCATATTTAATCATATCCACAACATACTGAAATTGATTCATTAACTTCTGAAATTCAACAATTTCGTCTTCTGCAATACCCGGAATTGCTCTTAAATCAACCACTAAATTCCCTTCTGGAGAATCCCCCAAGGCTTGTAGAGGAACATTCCATAATCTAATCCTTGGGCCACCTTCTCCGCGAATCTTAAATTCACCCACTGGATAAACCATAATTCCATCTCCTTCAAACTCCACTGAAGCCACTTGACTCCAGGGAATTTCTTCCCGGCGATTCCCCCATCCCAGAAAGAAAGTTTGCTGATTCATTTCCACAATTCTACCGGATTTCTGACTGCCATTAACTAGGACAACTTTTGCCTGTTCCCGTAAGGCAATTTCCATTAGGTTGGCGCTCGGCTGCACTTGCGCCAGCACCGGCAAATCCCCTATCCTCAGATTCGAGACCAAGAGAGGAAAACTACCGACGCTTACCAGCACTAATCCGAGTATTGCCGCTACTCCAATTCCTCTTTTCATGAGCCTACAGCTTGGAATTTTAGTTATAATTATCAGTATACCTCATCTAACTTAAAAATGGTGGTTTCTCCTGACCCTCAACAGCCCCATCCCCCACCCAATTCTGAACCGACAATTTTACGCCGGTTTGCGAGTTTAATTGGCTTACTCGGAGCCTCCCTATTTTTCACCGGTTGGATTTATCGCTCGGTCTATTTCTTTCACTTTAATATCGAAGTAACGACCCTCGACTTACCGGTACAATCCTTTTTTATTGTCCCGATTCAGGTCTTATTCGGGGAAGGTCAGGCGATCGCCAGAACCCTACTCGCTCTGATCATTATGATACCCGCTCTGTACCTTAGTCTTTTGGGGATTCGGGTTGTCGCTGATGGGTTCGCCTCTCGGTATTCCTCCTTCCAAAATTGGGTCAAACAGAGCCATTCCCAAAGTTTTTGGATGCGCGGATACCAAATTCTCATAGCGTTCGATCCCCTCAATTTCGACTCGATTAAATTTCTCAGTTCCCTAGTTGATGAAAGTGTGATTGTAGCTTGGGTACTGTTCATTTTATTTCATTTAGCCCAGAGCCAAGCAATTGCCGATGCTCAACGGGATATCGGCCCGAATTCTACATTACCCGTAGTCACCTTCATCACTCCAGAGAGTCGCATTCCCCTGGGAAGATTTTTAGACAAACCCTTTGATGATCCCTCGATCGCCGGATTTCGCGTATTTGGCACTCTCAAGCCTTTCGACTCTCTTCTGGGTTCAGAAATTACGGATGGGACTGATACCCAAGAACCGACGAGAGTCTGGCGCTTATTGCTAGAGCGAGATGGCTGGATTTATTTAATCCCAACCTATCCGACTGTGGAAAATCAGAGTGAATTTCCCCCCGTGGTAGTGGTGCAAAAAAGCCTGTATGGAGACCAAATGATGATTCTTGCACCAACATTTTAAACAGGGGAAAACCAACAAGTTTACCCATTGGTGCTGATTTGCCTTGCTACTTCTACTAGCTCCAGAGGTAAATCATACATATGTTCATAACGCATAATTTGTTTGCCAATGAGAGCTAAACGCTGGTGAAAACTGGGTAAACAGTGAGGATCGAGTAAGGGGGGATCGTAGGGTTCTACATCGCCTCGCTGAAATTCGCACGACAGGCTGATGCGGGGATGGGGGGCAATGGCGCTACTACGTCCTCCCCAATGCATTATTCGATGATTCCAGCCTAAAATCGAACCTGCCGCAGCCGGGAGAGCGCGGATATCTTGAGGGTTGATGAAGGGATCTTCAGGACGATTATCGTAAATGGAGTAATAGGGATCGCGATCGGGGGGTAAGACATACATACAGCCATTGAGGGGTATGGCATCGGTGAAGGGAATCCAAATGGTGATAACATTGGGCAGGCGATCGGGTCTGAGGGTATTTCCGCCGCGATCGCGATGAGGACTCCATCCCGATTGATCGTTATCTGTGCCGACATACCACGCCCAAAATGCAGGCAGTTGCCGATAATTCTCGCCTAATATGGCTGCAATCAGGTTAGAGATTCGGTGCAAGATGAGCCAAAATTCATCATAGACAAAGGCAAAAACAGCCGGCCATCCTTCTAGAGCTAACAATTCAATCCCGGCGGCCATGCGAAAAACTTCGATTTCTGGTAGAACGGGATCGAGCTGAAAATAGCCTTCTTGTTGCAGATAAAGAAGTTGCTCTTCTAATGCTTCTGGGTCAAAGGCGATCGCCTTTATGGGTGGGGTAGAGGTATGCTCTTCGACGGATAAACCTGGATTAAGCTGCTTCCAGAAATCCACACTATGGACTTGAGCGTAAAGATTGGAGTCCTCTACCATGGGCCAGTTTATTCCATAAAATAATGTTTGCGAACCGGTTTGAGGATTTTCCAGGTACAGGAGAGTCCAGCAGGAAATGTGACTAAATCTCCTTGGGCAAATTGTACCGGTTCCCCATCATCAGGTGTAACAATCACTTCTCCGGTGAGTAAGTAACAGGTTTCCGAGCAGTCATACGTCCAGGGAAACTCAGAAACCTCTTTCTCCCAGATGGGACAATCCCAGATGCCGAGTTGATCGAGCTGTTCGCGGCTGGGTTGATGCTCAATTTGTATAGTCGAGGCCATAATCTGTAAATCTGATGTATTCACCCAAACAGGGAACGGAGAGAGTGGGATTTGAACCCACGGGACGCTGTTAACGCCCACTCGATTTCAAGTCGAGCGCATTCGACCACTCTGCCATCTCTCCAGTCACAGTTGATTAGTATAGCCTATTTTGACCACAGATGGGCCGCATGAATAGAGGATCTCTTCGCTCTCTATTTTGAACTGCTCATTGACCCAAACTAAGCTGGCTTGGGTAACGGTGTGATTTTCTAGGGTAACGAGGGAGAAGTTGCGAGATTTTCCGGTGTCAGTGGTGATGATTCGGGGGACTCTGGCGGCGTTTAGATAGAGTGTACCTTGATTATCCTGGGCGATCGCCTCTCTCAATTGGGCCTGAGTGTGCCGCAGACGGTGATGCATATGGCCGAAGGTGACCAAAGGAATGTGTTTTCCCTGCTGTCGAGTCGCCGAGATCGCCGCCCGAAAATCGGGTTCCCCAAAGTCTCCCCCCAAAGGATTCCAATCTTTGCCACAAATGTCTTCTGGTTGATTTCCCAGACCTTGGGGGCCACAATGGCCGATAAATAACACTGTCTCATAGGCTGTATTCTGGGCAGCAGAAATAATTTTATCCGCAGATTCCGTAAAACTATTCACGCCATAACGCTCTTGATAAAAGCCCCCATTTTGCCAGATGGGGCCTCCCCAACTAAAGGGACGAGCGCCGACGACACTGAGCTGAAATTGGGGAAAATCCAAAGCATTAAAGCCCACATGGGTCTCTCCGAGGAGCTGAAGTTGGTTGCTCACTCGGTCTTCTAATTGGCGATCGTAGGGGCATTTTTTGCGACCCCAAGGTGATGCGGTATACCAACAGTCATGATTTCCTAAAACGATCGCCTTCGGTAAGTCTAACGCGGCGATCGCCTCAACCACAGGAATTGACTCATTACCAAAATCACCCACAAATAAAACTAAATCCACTCCCAAAGCATGTAGGGCTTGTGCATCGGCATTTTCCCATTGATCGTGTACATCTCCTACCACGGCGATCTTCAGGGAAGGTTGCTTGGCCTCATTCATGGGATTCTCTCAACGGTTCAGTTCAATATACTATTGAGTATTCTAGAAGAGTGTCAATAGATAGGTCTGGCTTTCTATGAATCACCTCTATTCTATTTGCGGATTAGCGGTGTTTGACACCCTAGCATTTTGGCAAAGATGCGCTATACTGTGCCAGACGGTTGACCAATAGTCAAATCAAGCTGATGTTAGAACAAAGCTGCCCCGTTTGTGGGGTCAAGATTCAAAAGATGGTGGGTCAGGATCGGGTTTTGTTTTCTTATGGGCCACCAGCCACTCGCGAACAATTATGGCAGAAGATTTGCCAGCATGTGCAAAAACCGAATTGTATTAACCAAGACCAGGGGAAGAATAATTAAAAATTAACCCTAGATAACCCTAGATAAGGGTACACCGGTTCCGCCTCGTTGGACTAGGACTAATTCGGCGGCAATGCTAAGGGCAATTTCTGCCGGGGTTAAGGCTCCGATATCGAGGCCGATGGGTGCATGGATGGTGTTGAGTTTTTCTAGGGGAAAGGGACGATCTGCGAGAGTTTTGCGGACTTTATGAACCCGTTTTGCCGAGCCAATCATGCCGATATAGCGATGGGGAATTGGGTGTTCTAGGAGACTCGTTAGAGCTTGGAGATCGTAATCATATCCACGGGTGACCATGGCGATATAAAGGGGATGATGATAGGGCCATTGCTCTAAAACGGTAGAGAGGGGAGCGGTGAAAATAGCTAATGCAGAAGGAAAACGATCGCGATTTGCCCATTGGGGGCGATCGTCTTGAATAATCACTTGAAAGTCTAATAATGTGGCGACTTGAGCGAGTTTTTCTCCGACATGACCTGCACCGATAATGAGGAGCATAGGCGAGGGTTCAATGAAATCGATAAATCCTTGGTCTTGGGAAGGTTGGGGAGTATTTTCAGTGAGAATATGGGGGGATAAACGGGGAGAAAAGGGGATAAAGAGACGCACAGAATAACCCTGGTTCAGATGGTCTAGGATAGCTTGAGTTAAGGCGATCGCCCCTTCACCTGACCATTTTGCCACCCAGACCTGCATTTGACCCCCACAAACCCCCTCAGTGACGCGCTGAACTGCACCAGAAAGGTCGATCGCCACTTTCTGCGGATCTCCCGATGCTAGAACCTGCTCCATGGTGCTTAAAACCTTGGCTTCTCCCGCTCCACCGCCAACCGTATCTAACCGCGTGCCATCCGCACAGAGCGCCATTTTCGCCCCCACTTCCCTGGGAACTGATCCAATAGTAGCGATGACAGTGGCGATCGCCACATCTCCCCTTGGCAAAGATTTGAGTAACTGTTGATAAAATTGCAGTGACATCCCTTTTGATGATGACCAGTATTTATGGACAGTGGTAGAAAAAGGCATAACCGGGTTTTCCCTATTCCCTATTCCCTATTCCCTATTCCCTCCCCCTTGACAACTAGCTTACAACCTTAACTTGTTACCCATTCCCATCACATGATTGAAGCTCTGCAAATTAACGCTCAACGGCTCCAAGATAGCTTAGAAGAACTGGCGCAAATTGGTCAAAAAGGCGATCGTAGTATTTGCCGCCTCGCCTTTTCCGACCAAGATCTCCAAGCTCGTGCCCTAGTCCGTCAGTGGATGGAAGAAGCCGGAATGACCGTCCGAGTCGATAGCGCCGGAAACCTGCGCGGAACCTACCCCGGAAAACAGCCCCATCTTCCCACCTTAGCCACCGGTTCCCACCTCGATACCGTCCCCTCTGGCGGGAAATTTGACGGAGCCTTGGGAGTCCTTGCCGGAATTGAAATCATTCGCGTTTTAAACGACCATCAACACCACCTCAATCATCCCCTAGAAGTCATCGTCTTCACCGATGAAGAAAGCACCATGATCGGCTGTAAAGCCATTTCAGGAACCGCATCCCTTAACCCAGACAATTATCAAACTAAAGTCAATCTTTCCATCATTGAAGCCTTAGCTAAAATCGGCGGCAACTGGCCCACCTTAACCCAAGCCCAACAAACCCGCCAAAACATCGCCGCCTTTCTAGAATTGCATGTCGAACAAGGAGCCGTCCTAGAAACATTAGACAAACAAATCGGCATTGTTCAAGGCATTGTCGGACAACAACGCTATACCCTCACCGTCAAAGGTCAGGAAAACCATGCCGGAACCACCCCCATGGGAATGCGCCAAGATGCCCTCACTGCCGCCGCTCGCATTGTCCTAGCCGTTGAACACTTAGCCCAATCTGCTCCCGGCGATCCCGTTGCCACCGTGGGCGCACTGCAAGTCTTTCCCAATGCTCCTAATATTATCCCCGGCTTAGTAACCATGACCGTCGATATTCGAGATTTACATCAGCAAACCATTGATCATTTAGTCACTGACTTAAAAACTCAATTAGAGCAGATTTCTAGGGCGACCCAAACTCAAATTACAATCGAACCTCTGTTAAACGTTCAACCCACCCTAGCCTCACCAAACATTCAACAGCACATCACCACCGTTTGCCAAGAATTAGGATTAACCCATCTTTCTTTACCCAGTCGTGCCAGTCATGATGCCCAAGAATTAGGACGCTGTACCGACATGGGGATGATTTTTGTCCCTTCTCAAGGAGGAATTAGTCATTCCGGAGAGGAGTATACCCCAGCTCAAGATTGTGTACAAGGGGCGATGGTTTTATTGCATACGTTGCTAAAATTGGATCGAGAGTATACAGCGCTTTGCGCGGTAATGGGTAATGGGTAATGGGTAATGGGTAATGGGGGAACCAAGCGAGTAGTGGATTGTTTCAGCTAAAATAGGGCAATAGGGTAGGGTGGGTTAGGCGGCTAAAACCTAGACTCTGACAGCAATCTATCAATCCGCCGTAACCCACCATTTTAGGGTTGTCACGGCTCTTCGTGCTTACTACAAACAAAGCCCTATTTTAGTCGAAACAGTCCAGTAGGGTGGGCAGGAGCATAACCAAAATGATTCAAATTTTACCAGCATACCCTGCCCACCTTACCGCTATCTTTTGGTTGATTACCAGGATTTGATATTATATGATATTTGGTGAATCAGGTGTCATTGCGACCGCAGGGAAGCAATCGCCAAATCTCCCGATATTGCTGAGATTGCTTCGTTCCGCTCCGCTCCATTCGCGCTTCGCGCAAGCTTCGCTAACGCAATGACATACTATAACTGATCCAACGGACTTGATATAACTGATCTAACAGACGTGATATTACCTCTGAAACAAAAATACTATACTAAACATTATGTATCAGCTCAAAGCAATTATTATTGGCGCTGGCATTGGTGGATTAACTGCCGGAATTGCCCTTAAACAAGCCGGATACGACATTGAAATTTATGATAAGGTGGGGGAATTTCGCCCAGCCGGTGCAGGAATTTCTTTATGGTCAAATGGGATTAAGGTTCTGAATTGGTTAGGGTTGGGGGAAGAGATTGCTAAAATTGGTGGAACAATGAATCGGATGGAGTATCGCACCCATCAAGATAATTTGTTAAATTCGATTGATTTACATCCCTTAATTGCCCAAGTTGGACAGCGCCCTTACCCGGTTTCCCGGACAGAGTTACAAGCTTTATTATTACGAACTATTGGCGAAGAAAAGGTTACCCTCAATTGTAAATGTGTCAGTGTTTCTGAAGATGAAGATGGGGTAACTGTCTATTTTGAAGATGGCAGGACTACCCATGGAGATGTGTTAATTGCTGCTGATGGCATTCACTCGATTATTCGTCCAATGGTGACGGGAGAGAGCAGTGAGCCTCGATATGCGGGATATGTGAATTGGAATGGGTTGGTAGATGCCAAGATGCAGGAGGTTGATCGAGAGTGTTGGGTGATTTATGTGGGAGAGGGAAAACGAGCTTCCCTGATGCCCATAGGGGGCGATCGCTTTTATTTTTTCTTCGGCTGTCCCCTGGAAAAAGGCACAACCGTTGCCCCAGAACATCGCCAACAGGAATTAGGGCAAATTTTCCAGGGATGGGCAAGTCCCGTACAAACCTTAATTCAAACCCTCAATCCCTTAAAAACCAATCGCTTAGAAATTCATGATTTAAATCCCCTCAACACTTTAGTGAAAGGACGGATCGCCCTACTCGGAGACGCAGGTCACGCAACTACTCCCACGTTAGGCCAAGGAGGTTGTCAAGCCATGGAAGATGCGGTGGTTTTATGTCGCTATTTAGTCACAACAAATGTGAGTGTGGAAGATGCTCTAAAACGCTATGAACTCGATCGCAAAACCCGAACTTCTGAATTAGTGTTAAAGGCCAGAAAGCGCACCGACACCATTTACGGAAAGGATAGGGCAGTCACTCAAGCCTGGTATGATTCCTTGAGCCAAGAATCGGAACATGATGTGATTGATGCCTTGGCTAAAGTCATTTTAGGAGGAGTTTTTAATTGATTTTGAAAGGCACTTAAAGATAACTGCTTTATTCTTTAGATTTCGGCTTCTGGTGAGGAGCAAAAGGATTCACCACCTGTAAAAAATCTTTTGGAGGGCCAAGAACAGGTTTGGCAGAGGGTGCGGGTTGGGTAGGACGCGCTTCACCCATACCTAAATTACCTTTTTCTAAAGTTCCCACAACTAAAGACCCCACATACTCGGCGCTGGTATAGGCTTTTTCAATACAGTTATGGATATTGACTAAATCTTCGTCATCAATTATGCCATTGCTGGTGGCTTTATAGAATTGGACGGTGATCCGGATGGGATAGTCGGGATCTCGTTCGAGTTTATGATTTCCAAGTTCTAAATGTTCCCCTTCATCTTCCCCATGGCCAATGACGGCATCTTCCATATCGCTGGATCTCGATCTCAAGGTTATCCCCCGCTCCTTCTCGTCTACCATAAAATCACAGCCGCCAGCATAGGCAAGATCTTGTTTTTGCTTCAAGGGAACTTGCACAATCATGACCCTGTTTACATCTTCGGCAACGGTGACTTGGTTGCGAGCTTCTTCTAGGGAAATGCCTTGACGATTGGCGAGTTCTTGAGCTTGGTTGTCTTTGTAGTCGCTGAGACGCTCTCCGGTGAGGCAAGTTTTTTGACCGTTGTTGTTGAAGTAGACATTTTGTCCCCATTGGGCGCGATCGCTGCTATTATCCAGTACAGTCGCACTACTTCCTTCTGTGGTGATGAGAATCGCGAGAACGGCGGGACTATCTTGGCGAGACTGATAATTAAACAGAACCGGGTTAAACTCGCATTTCCCTTGTTGAGGAATGGGCAGAAAGCAAGCTTGAGCGCTGACTAAAACATGGGTATCCTGATCTGTGATGAGGGGTTGATTTTCGGAATTATATTTCTCTGGATAACTAATATATTGAGAAAGATGATTCAGGTAGAGTTTAAGCGGAATTGCCTCTAAGGGTTGTCCTTGTTCGTTGCCAATTTTCAGGTGGACATACTCTAAAGGCACATCGCCGGTTTTATCGGTAAAATTGGGATAGCGAATGACGGGTAAGAGTTCTCTCTTTTGGGAGTTCTGGCCATGGCGCACTTGTAGGGTCATATCGGTAATGTTGGGCCCCCAGACTGAACCGGCAGTCCGCGCCGTATCTTCCCACATGACGTTAACGACATTGAGTCCGAGGATACGGACGCGATCGCACAGTTGACCATCTTGGGTCATCCGGACGACTTTGTTAATCGTCGTTTCAAAATCCTGATTGCTATTGGTCATGGATCGTTAACCCGAATAAATGTTAATTGCCCCTCATCCCCCAGCCCCCTTCGGCTACGCTCAGGGCAAGCCTTCTCCCGCAGGCGCTGTCCTGAGCGAAGTCGAAGGGAGAAGGGGAGCAGAAGTCCCTCTCGGAGTGGGAGAGGGCATTTCCAGTTGCACAACTCATTGAGACTAGCTCTATTATAAGATCGATGATTTCTAGAACTGCTTTAGGACTAACCTTAGTTGGCTCTCTGTTCCTTTTCGGATGCGAAGAACCTGCTGATCCGGAGATTCAACAAGCTTCATCAGCGATGGCTCAGATGGCAACACCTAGAATGCTCTCGCGTTCCTGTTTTTATCTAGTTTATCCCAATGGTAAGCCGTCAGAGTTTGTCAGTTATTTGTTTTCTAGCTTAGGTACAGCAGAATGGCCGATCGCTTTTGATGAAATGGAAGAGGAGCAGATGAAATCGGTTCGCATGACTCCTTTACCCAGAACGGTGAGAGTTTCGGCGCTGAAACGAGAACACCCCCAGGAGAAAGAGTTAGTGTTAATTCCCGATGATGAGAATAATCAGATTATCGCTCAGGGATATTTAGCGGATGAAACCGATCCTACCTTGGAAACGGAGTGGAATTTGGCGATCGCCACGCCGGATGAGGCAACCCAACAATTGTGTCGCTCCAATATTGAGTTAGGCATTGATGGGGGAATGCAGACGGAGTAAATTGAATCATCAATTAACTTTTGAAAAGAGGATTTTTAGAGTACCATAGGTAACAAAGCTATCTTCACCGAATAAAGCTATGAACGTCAAGAGAGACCTACTACTCACTCCCCTCTTGAGTGCTGGAGTATTGAGTTTTACCCCCATGGCCTTGGCTGCGAATAATGAATTGCCTAATGGTTGGATCGTGCAGGTAGAAGGGACAGGGCAACTTGAGCGCCAAGATGGACGTAGAGTTACGGCTCAATTAGGAATGCCGGTATTTGCTGGCGATCGCGTCCTAGCAACGGAGGGTTCGGTGTTGGTACAATGTTTGAATTTAGCTTGGCAGGCGATCGCCCCAGGAGAAACTCAGCCGAATACTTGCATCAGTAACAATGATACAGCTACCAACGATCCTGAATGTTCTACGGATTCCTATGGTTGCCCCCATCGAGGCGATAAAGATTTTCAACTCTATGCTGATGTGCCCTATATTATCAGTCCTCGGCGCACATATCTGATCAACCCAACGCCTCGCTTGCGTTGGCATTCAGTCCCCGATAGCGAAACGTATACCGTCATTTTGAAAGGGGATGGGGTAGAAATTTGGCGCACCACAGTAGAAGAAAATCAAGCCGTCTATGGTGGAGATCGCCCTCTGGAACCTGGAATCAGTTATACTTTACACATTGAGACCGATCGCGGCGCTTCCTCTCTCGATGCACAACCGATGGCTGGAGGCATTCATTTCCAAATTCTAGAGCCGGAAAAACAAGCTGAATTCTCCTTAAAAGAAGCCGAAATTCAGCAACAGTCCCTCGATCCGGTGTCTGAACATCTAGCTTTAGCACGGTTGTATTTGAACTTTAACCTAATGGCTGAGGCGATCGAACATTTAGAAGCAGTTGTGAGTCACGGGATCGGGGGAGCCAGCATCTACCGAGAATTAGGAGATTTATATTTATTTAATTTGGGGCTGGTTCCTCTCGCTCAAGAGTATTATCAGCAAGGGTTGAATCAGATCGCTTCAGATAATTTAGAAGATCGAGCCGAAATTTCCTATAATCTGGCACAAGTTTACCAAGCTATGGGCGATCGCCCCCAAGCCCTCCATTGGCTCACCGAAGCCCAACAGGGATATGAAATGTTAGGATATACCCAGAAACTCGAAGAGATTCGTAAAGCATTACGCCTTTTAGAATAATTCTTATTTTAATCTCATGACTTCTTGGCCTCAACGATCTCAGATCATTCATCTGTGTTGGATCGGTCTTTTGAGTCTATCGGTTTGGCTTTTTCCGGTGATGTTTTGGGGTTCCACTTTTTCCACTTTAGCCGTAACTGTGCATGAAGTGCCTAACCCCAGACAAACCCATGGCGGTTGGGTGACAGACATGGCTAATGTCATCAGCGAAAATGCTGAAAATAAACTCAATCAAATGATTACCGATTTAGAGCAGAACACTCGTGCTGAAATTGCAGTCGTTACCGTTCCCGATACTTCCCCTTCACCCACACCGAAAGCCTTTGCCACAGAGTTGTTTAATCTCTGGGGAATTGGAAAAGCTCAAAGCAATAATGGGGTTTTATTGTTAGTTGCCGTAGAAGAAAGGCGAGTAGAAATTGAAACCGGTACAGGGTTAAGCCAACGTTTACCCGATCGCCAAGTACAAGAGATTCTGAAACACAACATTGTCCCCCACTTAAAACAGAATCGTTACGATCGAGGGGTTTTAGTGGGAACCCAGGCGATCGTCAAGCATTTGCAAGGCAATCCTTTCTCTATTTCGACCTTACCTCGTCCCCTCATGATGCTATCAGCGATCGCTGGATGTACTGGGCTTATCTTTTTTGGCGTAGAGGCTAAGAGGAATCGTTATAGAATCCCTACCCATATTACCCTATCTCAATGTATTACCGTTTTTAGTCTTACCTTCATTCTCTACAGTCCTTTAATCTACGTTTCAATTATTCGATATCCCGGCTCGGTTCTACCGAGCTACCTCGGATATTTACTATTGCTCAATGCCATTTGTGGCTTGAGTTACGATTGGACAAAATCTAAACAAAAATCCGTCTGGTTAAAAGAAAAAATCATTCAGTTCATTTTGCTATTGATTGTCTGGGTGCTGCTCAATCAAGGTATAGGTCTTAAAGAACCGATCCTGACACCGGACTTGATTGCCTATTTTCGCAGGGTAACCCAGGTCTTGGTTAACTACATTGGACTGTTCAAGTTAACATTGATTATGACTACTTTTTTAGGGCTGGTGGCTGCTTTTCCTCGTCATTTACTCAAATCTTCACGTTCTCGCTCTTCATCCCATCGATCTAGAGGAAGAAACAGCTCGTCTTCTACTTCATCGAGTGCAGATTATAGCTCCCATTCAAGTAGTAGCGATCAGAGCAGCAGTGATTCAAGTAGTAGTGATTTTGGTGGGGGAAGTAGTGACGGAGGAGGGGGAGGTGCAGACTTTTAAATCGGTTGCCTCTATTGCCCAAAGCACCTGCCCAAGCCTGCTGCTAAATCCTTGCCCCCACTAACTCTAGTTCTAGGGTTGTATTTCCATTCCAAGTATTCTCGCGCAAGCTGTAGGCGATATCTAATCTCGATGGCAGGGGAAAATAGTCGTGCCAACGCCAGGCGATCGCCTTTAAGATTCGTTTAGATTTTTCTTCTGTTAAGGTTAGCTTAATATGGCCTTTCCCTACGATTTTTTGTTCCAAAATTCGCACATCTGGAGTCCAGAAAATGGGTAAATCATTTTCGATGCCACAGGGATGTAAGCGATCGATTTGATGATATAAATCTAGATCTAATTGGCTAAACTCGGCTAACCCATCAATGCGGACTAAGGGTTTCAACCATTGCGGTTGTAAACAGTGATGGGCAAACTCGCTCAGTTGTGCTTGAAAAAGGTCTAAGTTTTTCCGGGGTAAGGAAAAGCCTCCAGCCGCTTTATGTCCTCCATATTTGCCCAACACAGAATCACAATATTCTAAGGCTTCAAACACATGAAATTCCGGAATCCCCCGTGCTGAACCCCGGATGCAATCTTCATCTTCATGAGTGCCAATAAAGACGGGAACCCCATATCGCTCGACTAAACGGGAAGCGACAATGCCAATCACTCCATGATGCCAACCGGGTTGAACTAAGAGCAATACTCGGTCATCATAAAGAGATTTTTTTTGTGGTTCAATGATCTCAATCGCTTCCTGGGTAATCTGTTCGCAGAGTTCTTGCCGACGGCGATTAATTTGTTCGCATTTCATCGCCTGTTCTAGGGCAATTCCGGGTTCATCGGTGGTCAATAATTCGATAACAATTTGTGGATCGGATAAGCGTCCGATCGCATTAATCCTCGGCCCTAAACGAAAGCCAATATCTTCGGGTTTCAAGGTTTTCTGGCGATCGTTGACTCCAGAGACTTGAATTAAAGCTTGTATTCCGGCTAATTCGGAATGGGGTAAACGACTTAATCCCCGCTTTAACCAACGACGGTTCACCCCGGTTAAGGGTGCAAGATCGGCGATCGTACCTAATGTGAATAATTCTAAACAAAGGGGATAAATGGCTTTGGCCTGTCCTAACTCTTGGGCTAAAGTAATGGCAAGAATGTAGGCTACCCCAACTCCGGCCACTGAAGCGTAGGGAGAGGTAACTGGTAAGAGTTTAGGATTTAAAATAGCTGTTGCTGGCGGTAATTGGCTGGGTAGTTCGTGGTGATCGGTAATAATCACCGTTAAGCCTAATTCAATGGCCCGTGCAATGGGATCATAGGCCGCAATTCCATTATCTACCGTGAGAATAATCTCTATCCCGTCTTGGTGAAACTCTTCTACAATGCGGCGATTAATTCCATAGCCTTCGCTCATGCGACTGGGAATGGCATAATCGACCTGAGCGCCTAAATGCTTCAAGCTGCGTAATAAGAGGGCGGTACTGGTCATACCATCGGCATCATAATCTCCACAGATAGCAATTTTTTGTCTTTGGGCGATCGCCTCTTTCAGCAACGCCACACTTTTTTGTAAATCGGGGAATTCTGCCAAGGGATGGGGAAGTTGCAGTTGATCCGGATTAAGATATCTTTGGGCTTCCTCCAGAGTTTCAATCCCTCGATTGTGCAATACCTGGGCAATTAACGGAGATAAATTCACCTGTTGGGCAAAGTGTTCAACCTCTGGAGCAGGCTGAAAAATTTGCCATCGTTGCTGAGGCGTTCGAGCCACCGTTCCCAAACGTCGGGTTAAGGTTTTGGGGCTAGGTGTGGAGGAAGAGCGAGCAAAATTGGGACTATCCATCAAACCGTGATGCCAGATACATCTGGGTTTAGCCTATCATTCCTGGGTCTCAAACCCCGTCATTGGCCGGTAGGGTGGGCAGGAAAAGGCGGCAATATGATTCAAATTCTACAAGTCTACAAGCAGATCCTGCCCACCAAGGGTGCTGATTTACGGTTGCCTGAGAAAATCACCCAGAGATTCAGGGGTTATCTGGGTGCTTGCTTCATCAAGTCTTGGACTTGTTCAGCATGGTAGGAACTCCGAGTCAGGGGAGAAGAGACGACTTGCAGAAAGCCTAATGATTCTCCGAATACGCGCCAAGCGTCGAATTCTTCGGGAGGGACAAACCGGTTCAGGGGATAATGTTTGGGAGTCGGTTGCAGATATTGACCGATAGTGAGGATATCGCAGTCTACTTCACGTAACTCGGCCATCACTTGGCGCACCTCTTCATCGGTTTCCCCGAGTCCAACCATGATCCCTGATTTGGTGTAGATTTGGGGGGAGAGTTGTCGCGATCGCCTTAAAACCTCCAAAGAACGCTGATAATTCCCTTGGGGACGAACGCGCCGATACAGCCGAGGAACGGTTTCTGTATTATGGTTGAGAACCTCTGGACGAGCGTTCAAAATCGTCTCTAGAGCCTGCCAATTACCACAGAGATCCGGAATCAATACTTCAATCGTGGTTTGGGGCATCAAGGCGCGGACAGCCTCAATACAACGGACAAATTGACTGGCCCCCCCATCAGGTAAATCATCCCGATTAACCGCCGTAATTACCACATGCTTGAGTCCCATCCGATGTACCGCTTCCCCTAACCGTTGGGGTTCAGTGGGGTCAAGGGGTTGGGGCTTTTTCTCAAAGTCTATATCACAATAGGGACAAGCCCTTGTACAAGCGGGCCCCATAATTAGAAAGGTCGCTGTACCGGCATTGAAACATTCACCGATGTTAGGACAGGACGCTTCTTCGCAAACTGTATTGAGGCCTAAATCGCGGAGGGTCGTTTTCACGTCACCCACTCGCTGCCATTGGGGAGCTTTAACCCTGAGCCAATCTGGTTTAACCGTCACCGTACTCTTTTTCCTGTGTTGAGTTACTGACGTTTATCCTAACAAGATTGGGGAATTTTTACCTCAATGGGGCGATCGCATGTTATCATCGGATAACCTACATAGTTTACCGGGATGTAGCGCAGCTTGGTAGCGCACCTCGTTCGGGACGAGGGGGCCGCAGGTTCAAATCCTGTCATCCCGATTCAAATCCTATCCCCCCTCAATAACGGGAAAAGAACCGTTAAGCTAAACAATTGTCCAACGTTATATCCAACCATGCAAACCCTCGATCCGAGTATTTCTCAACAACAAGCTGATCCTGACATCCCAGGAGATTCCCCCTTAGAAATTGCTGGCAAAACCTTTAACTCGCGCCTAATGACTGGCACAGGTAAATATCGCTCCTTTACCGAAATGCAACAGAGCATTGTTGCCAGTGGTTGCCAAATTGTAACGGTGGCAGTGCGGCGGGTACAAACGAACGCCCCTGGCCATGAAGGATTAGCGGAAGCCATTGATTGGCAAAAGATCTGGATGTTACCCAATACTGCTGGCTGTCAAACCGCAGAAGATGCCGTGCGAGTTGCCCGACTGGGGCGCGAAATGGCCAAACTACTGGGTCAGGAAGATAATAATTTTATCAAGTTAGAAGTGATTCCCGATCCTAAATATTTGCTCCCCGATCCCATCGGGACTTTGGAAGCGGCCGAGCAACTGGTGAAAGAAGGATTCGCCGTTTTGCCCTATATTAATGCCGATCCCTTGCTGGCCAAACGTTTGCAAGAAATCGGTTGCGCTACCGTGATGCCTTTGGGGTCGCCTATTGGTTCTGGACAAGGGATTAAGAATGGGGCAAATATTGGCATTATTATCGAAAATGCGACTGTGCCGGTTGTTGTGGATGCCGGTATCGGTACGCCTTCAGAAGCAGCAACAGCGATGGAGATGGGCGCTGATGCTTTATTGATTAATACGGCGATCGCCCAATCCGAAAATCCTCCGGCTATGGCCCATGCTTTCCGGTTGGCCACAGAAGCCGGACGAGTTGCCGCAGTTGCCGGGCGAATTCCCATTAAGGCCTATGCCAGCGCCAGTTCTCCCCTAACCGGTACAATCAACTAAACCTCAATTGATTTCATGGCATTGCCTGGAACAGGACAGGGGACTAGAGGAACGGCTTAAGCGAAACGTTCCTTAACTCGACCTACCCCACGGTTTCTTCACCCCGTGGGGATAGGGAGCGAAAAAACTCCCACAGAGACTCAAACTCTGCTACCATTGACGCGAGTAGAAATGGCATGGCCAGGGAAAGACCTAACCTGAGTGGCCATTTTCTGTCTCACCCCTCCTTGTCCACATTCAACCGGTTCAGGGTAATCAGCGCCATGGCACAACCTAATCCAGCAGAGATCACCGAGGCTCTTAACAGTGTCCTACAACCCCAAGGGGTTACCGCTAAAGCACTGGTTAAAGAAGGCTGTTTACATATCCTCCTGGAAGGGGAAACGATACCCGAACAGGAAGAATATGCGGCGATCGTTCATGACGAAATCCTCAATATGGGTATTGACTCCTTCCCTACCCTACAAATTTATGGCCGCCAAATAGGAGCTAAAAAACCGAGTTGGAGTGAAACTATTGATCTCTTGCAAGGGAAGGACGATGAGGACGATTTACCGAACTTTGCCCTTGACGATCCCGATGATGATATGAATTCTTATAATGATAACGATCTTGATGGTGCAGAGCCTCTAGAGCCAGAGCCAGATGAATCTGAAGAGCCGAAAAAATCAGGGGCTAATAAGTTCTTACCTTTATTAGCTATCCCCATTATTGCTCTGATTGGTGGCGCGGTTTGGTGGTTTTTCCTGCGTCCCTCTCCAGCCCCCATCACCCCGGCAACTGCTCCAGAAACGGCTCCTGAGCAAACCACCACGGAAACGACAGAACCGGAAGCCGTCCCTGAAAGTCCTGCATCCGTTCCCCCTGCTTCTACCAACCCTTGGAGAGATGGTATTAATATCGCTACGAGCGCTGCTGAACTCGCACAAACGGCAAGCACCCGTGCTGAGTGGGAAGAAGTGGCGAGTCAATGGCAGCAAGCACGAGATCTTATGGATCAAGTGCCAGAGGATAGTGAAAACTATGGAGCGGCACAGGAGCGGGTGATTACTTACGATGAGAATGCCAATTCAGCTATGATCTGGGCCGATCGCAGTAATTAAAGAGGATAACCCCGAATGTAGGTATTTTGGGGCTGGAAAGCCCCCTCTCCCGTGGGAGAGGGGGTTGGGGGTGAGGACTATACCGCATGAGAGACAGAAGAATTATATTACCTATTTTTTCAGCAGCGATCGCTCAAAATTCTTACCCTTGAGCATCCGGTTCCAGTACAGGAACGGCAACCCATAGCGTTTCAGCAACCACATACTATAGCGTTCCTCCATCGGATCGAGAGGAAACGTCGGACTCGGATTCTTATCATAATCAAACTCAGCAAAAATCACCTTGCCATACCCCGTCACCAACGGACAACAAGCATAACCATCATACTGACTATTCAACGATTTAGACTCCATCAGAGCCAACAAATTCTTCACCACCACCGGCGCTTCTGAACGCACAGCCGCCGCCGTTTTCGACGTAGGCAAAGAAGACGCATCCCCCAAACCAAACACATTCGCATAGCGATTATGCTGGAGGGTAAACTTATCTACATCGATCCACCCTTTAGCCGCCCCTTCCGTACCCGCTAAAGGACTATTCTTAATAAAATCAGGAGCGCTCATCGGTGGACTCACATGGAGCAGATCGAAGGGAATACTTACTGACTCCACTCCCTCATCTGTCGTCACCTCAAAAATCGCCTCTTTGGGGTTAGTTTTAACCGCTTTCAGGTTATATTTAACTTTCATCTCAATATCTTTGCGGTTCACAATTTCCATCAAGGGTTTGGCATAGGCAGGAACCCCAAAAATTCCCCCTGTTGCTGTACAATACATGATCTTCGAGCGATCGCGAACCCCATTTTTCCGGAATGCTTCATCCGCTAAATACATAATCTTCTGGGGCGCACCAGGACATTTAATCGCCGTCCCTGGATAAGTAAAAATGGCTGTCCCGCCCTTAAAATTGCGAATCATCTCCCAAGTTTTCGGGGCTTGCTCAAAAGCATAATTACTACAAACCCCATTTTTACCTAACGTTTCCGGCAATCCTTCCACCCATTCCCAATGGATTTGCAGCCCCGGACAAACCACCAAATAATCATAAGAAATTATCGCTCCATCCTGGGTAATGACTTGATTTTTATCCGGTTTAAATTCCTGACAATAAGCTTTAATCCAAGTCGCTTTTTCTGGAATACATTCCTTTTCCGGTTTCTCCGTATCTTCAGCAGCATAGGCTCCTCCACCCACTAATGTCCAAGCGGGCTGATAATAATGCTTGTCTGACGGTTCAATAATCGCCACATCCAAACTAGAGTTTGCATTTAACAGTTGAGCTGCTACCGTAATTCCTGCCGAACCTCCGCCCACAATTACGATTTGATGATGGGTTGAATTTGCCATAATTTCTCGATCTATACTGAAATAGTTTTTGGGTTACCATAATAACGCAATCTTTACCCATTAAAATTTAAGAAAAGATAAAGAAACCTCTTGAATTCAATTTTAAGTATTTCCTCCTCTTGCCCATTCCCTATTCCCTATTCCCTATTCCCTATTCCCTATTCCCTATTCCCTATTCCCTATTACCCATTACCCATCCATCATTCCTCATCCAAGGAATAATGAGTTTGTTCTCGAATATACTCAATGACTTCATGATAAGCTTGCTCGTTATTTTTCGGATGTAAAACAATTTCTGTCTGACTATTGGGCAACCAAAAAGTGAGCTTTTTATTCCCTGGATGATAGGCAAATAGACTGATTTGAATCAGATTAATAAAATAATCATTGCGTTCATAGTGAAACTTGAGCCAATTCTTATCCTTACGACTATCTAAACAGTGATGAATATACTTTTGCACTTTTGAGTAACTTTCAGAGTCGCCTTGGGGAGTCAGAACAATGGGGGTATGACTGTCGGGTAACCAAAAGGAAATTTTACCATTAGTGGCACAAATAAAGGTATCAATGCGGTCTAAATCGATCACATAAATCTGACGTTCAAATGGAATTTTAGCCCAAAATGCCACCGGTTTACCTCCAGATGATGCTTACACTAAATTGGCTGGAAGTGGAGTTTCAAGAGCAGAATCTTGCTGTAGTTCTGGCGTTTCTAAAGGTTCTCCTCTATAGTTTTGGGCTGCTTGAATAAACCCTTGAAAGAGGGGATGGGGATGGCTAGGACGAGATTGAAATTCAGGATGAAATTGACAGGAAATAAAGAAGGGATGTTGAGGATATTCGACGATTTCTACTAACCGCCCATCGGGAGAAGTTCCACTAATGACATATCCGGTTTCTAACAAAAGGTTGCGATAGGCATTATTAAATTCATAGCGATGGCGATGACGTTCATAAATGACTTCTTTTTGATAGAGTTGGGCCGCTAAGGTATTGGGCAAAATGCGGCAAGGATAGAGTCCTAAACGCATGGTTCCGCCTAAGTCTACTACATCTTCTTGTTCGGGTAGTAAGTTAATGACGGGGTTGGGGGTTTTGGGTTCAAATTCGGCACTATGGGCATGGGTTAAGCTGGCTACATTTCGCGCCCATTCGATGACGCAACATTGCATTCCTAAGCATAAACCCAGAAAGGGGATTTGATGAACGCGGGCATATTCTACGGCTTGAATTTTGCCATCTACGCCGCGAATACCGAAGCCTCCAGGGACAATTAAGCCATGGATACCTTGGAGATGTTGTTCATATCCGTCTTGTTCTAAGTCTTCTGAGTTAACCCAGCGAATATTAACATGGGACTGAATGGTAATGGCGGCGTGGCGTAGGGCTTCAATGACGGAAAGGTAGGCATCGGTGAGCTGGATATATTTACCGACGATCGCCACGTCTAGGGAGCGAGTAGAATTAGAGAGACACTGGACGAGGCTTTGCCATTTCTGGAGCTGGGGAGGACGCTGTTCTAAGCGCAGTCGGTCGATGACTTGGGTGGCTAACCCTTCTTGTTCCATTCTTAAGGGGACTTCGTAGATACTGCTGACATCTTGAGCGGGGATGACGCATTCTACAGGAACATCGCAGAATTCGGAGACTTTGGATTTTAGGGAGTCGGGTAGGGGGCGATCGCAGCGACAGACTAAAATATCAGGTTGAATGCCAATCGAGCGCAATTCTTTCACGGAGTGCTGGGTGGGTTTGGTTTTCATTTCTCCAGCCGAAGGAATCCAGGGAACCAGGGTAACATGGATATAGATAACTTGATTTCGCCCTACATCTTTACGGAATTGGCGAATGGCTTCTAAGAAGGGTTGAGATTCAATATCACCAACGGTTCCGCCAATTTCGGTAATGAGTACGTCGGGGGTGGAGTTGCGAGCGACGCGGTGAATGCGTGCTTTGATTTCGTGGGTAATGTGGGGAATGACTTGTACGGTTCCCCCTTGGTAGTCTCCCCGACGCTCTTTATTAATGACAGCTTGATAGATGGAGCCTTGGGTGACACTATTGAGGCGAGACATGGAGGTGTCGGTAAAGCGCTCGTAGTGTCCCAAGTCGAGGTCAGTTTCTGCGCCATCTTCGGTGACGAAGACTTCCCCATGCTGAAAGGGACTCATCGTGCCGGGGTCTACATTAATATAGGGGTCAAGTTTGAGAATGGAGACGGAATAATCTCGTGATTTGAGCAGTCGTCCTAAACTGGCGGCAAGAATTCCTTTGCCAATACTGGAAACTACACCCCCGGTGACAAATACGAACTTGGTCATTTCCCGAACTCTACCCTACTTCTTGCGCTTCCCATTTATTGTGCCATATCGCGATCGATCATTAGACTTCTTGCAGAAGGTGAGGGAATAGGGAATAGGGATTACTCCATTATTGATCCTTAATCTGGAGGGTTGATGTCTTCTGGGTTGAGTCCTAGAGACTTGATATAGGCTGCAAGTTGCTCGGCTTTCTGTTCAGCATCTTGAGCGCGTTGGCGTAGTTGCTCTAGCTCCTCGTCCCTTTCTTGGAGTTGCTCGCTGGGAGTGGGTATCCAGTTTCCTTGGGCATCATACCACCGGAGCCAGAGTCCTTCTCTGTAGTCATAGATGCCTTGCCATAGGCCTAAGCCTAGGTCTAACTCATTAAACCAGATGCGGCGATCGGGAAGTAGCTGTTCTTGGTAGCGTGCGCCTTGTAAGCGAAACGCTCGCAACCGGTTTTGATAGCGGTCATAAACGACATAATAGGGGATATGTAATATTTGTTCATAGACTTCCCATTTTGTGGGAGGCTTTCCACTTTTGCGCTGGGTGAGTCCTAAGTCTTCTGTTTCGGTTCCCGGAGAGAGGAGTTCGACGACGAGGTAGGGAATGACTCCTTCTTGCCAGATGACGTAACTCCAGCGTAGCGTTTCTTGGTCGGTGGAGGGAGTATTATCGAGGACTAAAAACCAATCTGGACGTTTGTACCACTTGGTATGGCGGGAGTCATAGTATAAGTTTAGATCGGTGGCGGTTAAGCAGCGATCGGGCCAGTGTTGGGCGGGTTTACAAGTTTGGCTGAGGAGGGCGGGTTGCAGGTCGTGGAATTCGTCGGGCAAACCGGGTTCCTCCGGGTCTTCACTGGGGAGATCGTACATGGTGGGTAAGGGTTTTTGCCAAGGGTGGCTGCGATCGCTGTAAACCATAATTCACACTTGTTGAAATTATTTCGATCATAGCCAATGGTAGAGAAAGTGGCGATCGCCCCTCTCTAGGCAAAACGTGAGATATTGAAGCTATCAGGAGAAACTGGAGAAGATTATTATGGTGTGGCGATTAGGAAAACCGCTACTGGTAGGATTTTCTGGGGGCATACTCTTCACCGGCAGTGTCTGGGCTGAGGTGCGTTCGATGCCGAGTGCTGTGGAGCGTTTGGTGACGAATTATCTTAATCGTACTCCGGTTTCGGCGATCGCCCCCCATTGGACTTTAGAACAAGCTGCCCAATTTCAGCAACAATTGGTACAAGCCCTAATTCCCCAACTTGGCCCCATTGTCGGCTATAAAGCTGCTTTAACGAGTCCTGTGGCTCAGGAGCGCTTTGGGGTTTCCCATCCGGTGCGGGGAACGTTATTACAACAAATGTTACTCTCTACTGGGGCAACGGTTCCAGTTAACTTTGGCGCTCGTGGGGTATTTGAAGCTGATTTAATGGTGCGTGTAGCAGATGAAAAGATTAATCAAGCGACAACTCACCGAGAGGTATTAGAAAGTTTAGATGCGGTGATTCCGTTTATTGAGCTGGCGGATTTGATGTACGATCGCACTGTACCCTTAAATGGCCCCGCCTTAGTCGCCATCAATGCTGGAGCGAGGTTAGGAGTTTTGGGGGAACCGGTGGCACTCGCAGCGACTCCCGCATGGGAAAAGCGCTTAGGCGAAATTGCGGTAGTGATGGAAGATGGTGCAGGAGAGAAGTTATCGGAAGGCAGCAGTGCGGCACTGTTAGGGCATCCCTTGCAAGCGGTATTATGGCTGAAAGAGGATTTGAATGCTGCGGGAATTCAGCTCAAACCGGGAGATTTGTTATCGCTGGGAACGATTACCCCCCTAACTCCGGTGAAGGAGCCGATGATGATTCGAGCGCGATATGAGGGTTTGGGGGAAGTTTCGGTAAGGTTTGAGAATGAGTTATGAGTTATGAGTTATGAGCTATGAGTTATGAGTTATTGGTTATTGGTTATGAAGCGGGCAAGATGCCCGCACTCCTGTTTTGGAGTGGGAGCGTCTCGCTCCCTAACGCCTAAATTAAGCTCGCTCCCTAACGCCTAAATTAAGCTCTCTCCCTAACGCCTAAATTAAGCTCTCTCCCTAACGCCTAAATTAGGGCTGTATTACTTATTTCATCCACGCAGAAACGGCTAAACATCCCCAACCGATTAAAAAGGCGACTCCTCCCAAGGGGGTAATGGCTCCGAGGATTTTAATTCCGGTGACGCTGAGGGCATATAAGCTACCGGAAAAGAGGAGAATTCCGGCAAAAAATGCCCATCCTGCGGTTACCATCCAGGGATTAGCAGTAGGCAGGGAAGAGAGCCAGAGGGCAACGAGGATGATGCCGAGGGCGTGATACATTTGGTACTTGGTGGCGGTTTCAAAGATTTCCAGGGAGCGATCGCTCAGTTGTCCTTTGAGCGCATGGGAGGCAAAAGCGCCCCCGGCAACGGCGATCGCCGCTAAACTCGATCCTAGCGTCAGAAAAACTTGACTCATTCCCACTTTCCTATCTCTGCATCATTCCCTTAATTATAGGTGAACCATCACAGAAGTCATGATACTCTCTTAATTCCTCACCTTTACCTAATTCATCTGCCAGTTTAAACAAATCCAGACGATTAAGCAGCGAGGCAGTAATCGGACGTTTGGCATCCCAGAAAATAAAAGCGCTCAAGAATTCTTGGGCAACTTTTGAATTTAATAAATGTTCCAGCAAAATAGCCTCGGATTGCGACTGACAAGCAAGAAAATAGCAAGTATCATCCAGCATAACTGGTTTTCCTTCATGAGGTGATATTAGACAAAAAGCCAGTTTTTTATACAGTCCTGAAATAGCCACTTTCCAAGGAGCAAAGGAATAATCTCCAACGCCAAAAATAGAAAAAGGGGGTTTACCTTTATAAATTGAGCTTTTACGCCGATCAAAAAACGCTTGATGTTGACTTAAATACAGCCAAGTCAACGGGGCATGAATAGCAATAGATTTCGTCTCTGCTCCCACTTTACTTTGAGTCACTAAGAGATAACGCGAACTGCTTTTCTGATGAGCAATATCCGAGCTTTTCAACAGAGGATATAAATAATTATTTTCCAGACTAACTGGTTCTCCAAATCCATTTTTAAGATCTGCAAAATTCCCCGTCATTTCCATGATTTTAGCACAGTCATGTTTAATCCCCGATCGCCATTGATAAACCGTCCTTCCTTGAAGATGCTGCCATTGATTGAAATTCGCTAAATCTGCAATTAAGTGTCCTTCATGGATACCAAAAGTTGACTGCTTCACTGGATTTTCAATGTTTTCATAAACCGAACAACTATAATTAGATTTTTCCTGACCTAAATGACACACAAGTAGACCTGCACTTACCGCAGCATGAAAATATTTTTTCGCGTCAACTATATAGAGGCTAGATTGCATAATTGGCAACTGATGTTTATAACTATATTGGATAATTTTACGAGCAACAACTGTTTTAGTCAGCAGGGCAACCCAACCTAACTTTTTCCCTAGAGAGTCTAGAAGATAGCGCCACATCCATTCCGAAATATCAAAATTGCTTTTACCCGTAAGTGCATCTAATCCACAATATTGATCGCTGTTCTTTTTTGCTGGTAAATTGCCACTCTCTAAACCTCCCAAAAAAGAATTTGTTGCCCAAGGAGGATTGCCAATAAATAATATCGGTTCTGGCAATTGAGCGGTGATACTTTTCCAGTCAAGAGCAAAAAAATTAGCGTTAACAACTTTGATTTTACCCGCATAAGGCTGATCGCAGAGTTTAGTTTTGACTTGCTGGATATACCGATCGTTGATATCATATCCTAGACCAACTTCTACAGAATCAAACCATTCCATAGCAGCCATTAATAAATTGCCTTGACCACAAGTTGGCTCAATAATTGATCGAGGTTTAATGCCTTTATTATACAACAGTTTACAGATTTTATGACTGAGTTCCCAGGGAGTTTGAAAATCACCATATTCTTTTTTTGTCTGTTGACTGATAGTCATATTATAAAACTCGAATAATTCCCGGTATATTACCTGCTTCGGCAATAACACGGCGATACTGAAGCCTCCATTGTAAGGCATTGGAAATGGTTAAATAGCCTAAGTCAGGAGGATGATGCATGATTTCTTCCGCTAGTTGTTGAGCTTGAATATCATCCAGAGGAAGCATCCGCTCGGCAAAGAAAGCGAGTAAGTCATCTAGGTTAGCATCATTGTCTAAGAGTTGCTGGATTCCCCGCGTTGTTTGGTAGTCTGCTGTCCTTTCTCCAGTCACTAAAACTGAGTTTAGTATTTTCAGTTGACCGGTTTTAGTATTGGAGTTATCGGTCTTATCATAGACAAAAATGAGTAAGTTATATCCTAACCCATAGATTTTCTGACGTGCAGATTGGAAAGGACAAGAGGATTGGGGTTGCCGATAACTGGTTACTTTCATATCTACATTTAATCCCGGAAAATCCATACCTTTGGCTGAACTTCCTCGCTCAAAAGTGTAGCAGGTTTCTAGATAAGTTTGAAACTTATGCTCGAAGTAAGTTCCGAGAGCTTTACCATCGGTAACACCATAGAGGGAAGATTCATGATGATTAGACTCAAGTTGAGCAAACTTTTTTGCTTCTTGACATAATAGATCAAGAGTTAAGATGGGTTGCATAACGACTCTATCAATATTTGGTAAATTATCTTAAGCTTAGGGGAAAAAGGCACAACTTAGGTTAATGTAGGAATTAGCTTTACCTATGCTGACTCGCTATGATTAACGATATCAGATGAAGGCTATGATGGAGGCGATCGCCGCCTCGATCGCGTCAGGGATGGATCGGCTAAAAGCACTAACCAGAAACCCCTCCTAGGTATGACGATCTAGGAGGGGTTATTTCAGGTTACTCTTGTGTCTAGAGTAACTTAATTCATGATTTCAGTTACTTGGTTTCCGAGAATTCCGCATCAATCACATCATCGTCGGGGCCACCAGAACCGGCATCACCTCCAGGAGGGGGAGCATCTGCACCGGGTGCGCCTGCTTCATCACCGCCTGCCTGTTGATACACACTGCTACCAATGCTATAGAGGGTTTGTTGCAGTTCAGTGGTCAGAGTTTGGATGCTCTCATCATCTTCCTTGCCGACGGCCTCGCGCAAGTCCTTAACCAGTCCTTCAACCTTGGTTTTATCATCGGCAGGAACTTTGTCACCGAGTTCTTCCATTTGTTTCTCGGCTTGATAACAGAGTTGGTCGGCTTGGTTCTTGCGATCGATTTTTTCGCGCCGTTCCTTATCCGCTTCTGCATTGGCTTCGGCTTCTTTCACCATGCGGTCAACTTCCCGGTCATCCAGGGTAGAAGCACCGGTGATACTAATGGACTGAGCCTTACCGGTTCCCTTATCCTTAGCGGTGACATTCAAGATACCATTGGCATCAATATCAAAGGTCACCTCAATTTGGGGAACACCACGGGGAGCAGCCGGAATACCATCTAAGCGGAAGGTTCCTAAGCTCTTGTTGTCGGTGGACATTTCCCGTTCCCCTTGCAGCACATGGATTTCTACATTGGTTTGACCATCGACTGCGGTAGAGAAGGTTTCGGACTTCTTGGTGGGGATGGTGGTGTTGCGGGGAATAATTTTGGTCATGACACCACCGAGGGTTTCAACCCCAAGGGAGAGAGGGGTTACATCTAACAGGAGAATGTCTTTCACTTCTCCAGCGAGTACCCCACCTTGAATAGCAGCACCCACGGCAACGACTTCATCGGGGTTTACGGTTTGGTTGGGTTCTTTACCCAGGGTTTTCTTGACCACTTCTTTAACCGCAGGCATCCGAGTGGAACCCCCAACTAGGACGACTTCATCAATGGCTGCTTTATCGAGTTTGGCATCTTTGAGAGCGGTTTCGACAGGGATGGCACAGCGTTTAATCAGGTCGCTACAGAGGTCTTCAAATTTACCCCGTGTTAGGGTCAAGTCGAGATGTTTGGGGCCTTCTTGGGTAGCGGTAATAAAGGGCAGGTTGATTTCTGCTTGGGTGACGCTGGAGAGTTCAATTTTGGCTTTTTCGGCTGCTTCGGTTAACCGTTGCAGGGCTTGTTTGTCTTTGCGGAGGTCAATGCCTTCCGTTTTCTGGAATTCTGCGGCTAGATAATCGACGATTTTTTTATCGAAGTCATCTCCACCGAGGTGAGTGTCTCCAGAGGTGGATAGGACTTCAAATACACCGTCGCCTACTTCGAGGATGGATACGTCGAAGGTTCCGCCCCCTAGGTCAAAGACGAGGATGGTTTCGTTGCTTTTTTTGTCGAGTCCGTAAGCGAGGGATGCGGCGGTGGGTTCGTTGATGATCCGCAGCACTTCAACCCCTGCAATTTTACCTGCGTCTTTGGTGGCTTGCCGTTGGGAGTCGTTAAAATAAGCTGGAACCGTGATTACTGCTTGGGTAACGGTTTCGCCCAGGTATGTACTGGCATCGTCAACCAGTTTCCGCAGGACTTGGGCGGAGATTTCTTCAGGAGCGAATTTTTTGTCAGCAGCCGGACAGTTGAGTTTAACGCTGTTGCCTTCTTTGAGGACTTCGTAGGATACTTCTGTCGATTCGGTTCCGACTTCGTCGTAGCGCCGTCCGATGAATCGTTTAACGGAATAGAAGGTGTTTTGGGCGTTCATGACGGCTTGGCGTTTGGCGATTTGTCCGACGAGGCGATCGCCATTTTTTGCATAAGCAACGACGGAGGGGGTGGTGCGTCCACCTTCTGCGTTGGCGATAACGGTGGGTTTGCCCCCTTCCATTACTGCTACACAAGAGTTTGTGGTTCCTAAGTCAATTCCAACTACTTTAGCCATAAGAGTTTTTGCGTTCCAACTTTACTAACTACTAGGGGTTCCGGCCTGGGCCTGAGAGCGATCTATAAATGTTTTGCTTGTTAGGTGGGCCGTTCTCAGTATAAAGACCTCTTAACCTATCCTGATGGGGGTTTGCCCTGGCAATGAAGGGCGGTTTACCGAACTTGGGGAGCTTCCCAGTTGGGTTTAAGCTGCCCAAGGGTCTTCTTCTAGACTCACGGGAGTTTCTAAGGGGGTGGGTTCGGGTTGGGAGGGGGTGGATGTACCCAAGGTGATTTTCACGGGTTGGGGTTTTTGCTTTTTGGGTAGATTCAGGGTTAAGATGCCTTGGTTTAATTGGCTCTCAATGCGATCGCACTCAATTTCAAAGGGTAAGGCGACAGAGCGCCGAAATTGCCCATACTTCACTTCGGAATAGAGGGCAACCGAGTCAGGATGAGGACGGCGAGTCCATTGGATGGTTAGGGTTTTTTCTGTGGCTTCAATATCGAGATCTTCGGCTTGAATTCCCGGTACTTCCACTTGCAGCATCAGACCTTCTGATGTGATTTTCCAGGCGATCGCTGGTTGATAGATTGGGTTTTTTTCTATCGGGTGGACGCGCATCATCATGGTTGCCCTCCTGTTAACCTTGGGTTCAGTGATTTCTACTGTTCTCATCCTAAAGGCTGGAACTCTTTCAGGCAGGAGGGCAAACCGTATCAGGGTTGGCGCATTTTCCGCCAAGTAGGGGGAATGGGGGGATAGACTCAAACAAAAACGCCCTAAGCGATTCTGCGTTTGCAGAATCTTCGGGTAAGCATTTTGTTATTTGGAGTATTGTACGGGACTGACGGGGCTCGAACCCGCAACTTCCGCCGTGACAGGGCGGTGCTCTAACCAATTGAACTACAGTCCCTTGTGTAAGCCAATATCCATAGTTACATGATTTTTGGGGTTTGTCAAGGGGATGGGAAAATTTTTTCTGGGAATGCCCTTCGACTTCGCTCAGGGCGAGGGGAATGGGGAATGGGCAAAAGGCAAAAGGCAATAGGCAAAAGGCAAAAGGCAATAGTTTGTCTCCCCATCTTCCCCATCCCCCCTCTTCGTCAGGTGACGACTTCGATGTATTGGCTATCCATTAAAAATGCGCCTCCGGTAAAGCGAACGCCCCAATATCCTCCAGGACGACAGTCAAGAATTGTGCCTTCTTCGCCCAGTTGAATGACATCGGGAGGGCGAAGCATGGGCATGGGTTCGGCGGTTTTGACGTAGGGAGGGAGGGCAATGACGCGCACCCGATCGCCCACTTGAAAGGTTTTGTTTTCACTCATGGCACTTGCCAAATCCGTTGATGGTAGGCTTGGGGATCAGCATAGGGATCGATTGGGGGATGATCGTGATCGTGATCGTGATGATGATCGTGGTGGTGATGATGTCCATGATCGTGGGAATGGGAATGATCGCCATCACCGAGGGCAGCTAACCGGAATTTGCATAACTCACAGTTCATCTGTACTTGTCCCAACTGGGTTTCAATTTCGCGATCGCGCACCAACTGCATCAGATGAGGATCGATACCCATCTCAGATAAGCACACATGGTTAATCTCTGGAAACTGTTCCTGTTGTTGGGCGGTGATGTCGGCAATTTTCTTCACCAATACCCCAGTGAATAGGAAATAGGGTAACACGATAATCCGCTTGGGCTGATAGAGCCGGGCGCGGCGAAATCCTTCTTCTAAACGGGGATGGGTAATACCAATGAAACAGGTTTCGACGGTTTGATAACCACTGCCTTCCCACACCATGCGAGCTAACTTGTAAACATCCCCATTGGCATCAGGATCGCTCGATCCGCGTCCGACAAACAGGAGTACGGTATCAGCGCGGGGATAGTCTGGGGTATCGAGGGCGGAAAGGCGATCGCTCCATAACTCTAAAATACTGGGCGTGATGCCAAAGTGTCGACCATAGTGAAATTTGACTTGTGGATATTCTAAGCGAGCCGCATCTAGGGCATTAGTGACATCAAATTTATTATGGCGGGCAGCGAATAACAAAATCGGCAGAGCGGAAAGGTCGGTATAGCCTTGCTCTACGCAGCGTTTAACCCCCTCTAAAATGGTGGGTTCTGTTAACTCCAAAAAACAAGGAATCACGGGCCGAGAGGGGTCTAGGGCTTCGTAAGCGGCCGCAAAATCGATAAATGCATCTCTCCCTTCGCGATCGCGGCTCCCATGGCCAATCATCAACAACGGGCGGTTGATGGGCAAGGGAGAGAGTTGAATTGAAGACGGTCTAGATTGAAGTTGCATGATGGCTAGTAAGATACGATAACCCTATGGCATAGTACGTTAAGGCTATGGCATAGGGCTATGCAGGGGTGGGGGATTGTCAAATCTGCGGGGATGTATGAGACAGGTTCACCAACAGTTCGCTTGGACGAGCCACAATTGGGTTAACCTGCCCCGACATCAACCAACCCAGTCAATGACTCATCATAGAGGATGGTTTGTGAAACTCAAGGCAGCAATTCGTCCCCCAATTCGGTATTCTAGGCATAGAAGACTAGGCCAAACGGTTGCATAACCGCTGAGGTTAGCTGTTCTAGGTTCTTTGTGCCCCATGCAAAGATTTAAGGTTTACTTAAGGTTAAAAGATCAACCAGGATGATGAAAATGGGTGAGTCTAAATCCCAAATTAATCTATTGACAATGTTCCGCTTGGGACTCTTTCAAATGGGTTTAGGGATTATGTCCCTGCTAACCTTGGGGGTGATTAATCGGGTGATGATTGATGAGCTGAAAGTCCCGGCTTTGATTGCGTCTGGGGCGATCGCCGCCCATCAGTTTGTCTCGCCAGCACGGATCTGGTTTGGTCAACTCTCGGACGCAAAACCGATCGCCGGTTACCATCGCACGGGCTATGTTTGGATGGGGACTCTGCTGTTTACCACCACTTCATTTCTCGCCTTGCAAGTGGTTTGGCAATTGGGCAATAGTGCGGCTACTCTAGGCTGGACTACCCCCACCTATGGCTGGGCAGGTTTATTGGCGATCGTTTTTGTATTCTATGGATTGGCTTTAAGTGCCAGTTCTACCCCCTTTGCTGCCCTCTTATTTGATGTCTCTGATGACCGTAATCGCTCTAAATTGGTGAGTATTGTCTGGTCTATGTTAATGGTGGGGATTGTGGTTGGGGCGATTATTAGTAGCAGTTTATTGAAACAGTTGGGCTTAGATTCTCCCCCGGAAGACCTGCAAGCGTCGATTAATCGGCTGTTTATCATTGTGCCCACATTGGTTTGTTTCCTCGCAGTGATGGGAACGTTAGGAATTGAGAAAAAATATTCGTTGTATGGCGATCGCACCACCGCCGCCAACCGCGAAGATCAAATTACCCTGGGTAATGCCCTAAAAATTCTCACCGCCAGTCGCCAAACCGGGATCTTTTTCACCTTCCTTCTGTTTATGAGCATCAGCTTGTTTATGCAAGATCCGGTGTTGGAACCCTACGGAGGCGAAGTCTTCCAGATGCAGATTTCAGAAACCGCTCAACTGAATGCCTTTTTTGGTATGGGAACCCTGATCGGTATTGGTTCCACCGGCTTTTTGATTACCCCTCACTTAGGCAAACAACGCACCTGTTTTAGTGGCTGTGTAGGGACGGCATTTTGCTCAGGATTTCTCTTGTTTTCTGGGTTTACGGGTAATCCTAAAGCCCTGATGTTGAGCCTCTTTCTATTTGGCTTAACCTCTGGAGTCTTGACGGCTGGAGCGATCGGATTAATGCTCGATTTAACGGCTGCGGAAACTGCCGGAACCTTTATCGGTGCTTGGGGGTTAGCCCAGGCAATGGCCAGAGGAGGGGCAACGGTGTTAGGAGGAGCGGTTTTAGATGTAGGAAAAGCCCTGTTTTCTGAGCCAGTATTCTCCTATGGTTTGGTGTTTGTGGTGCAAGCGGGGGGCTTAATTGCGGCGACCTGGCTCTTGGGTCGGGTGAATATCCGCGAGTTCCAGGAAAACACGAAACAGGCGATCGCCCTAGTCATGGAAGGAGATTTAGAATAAGCTATTTATTTCAGAAATATTAAAGTATCAACTGAGTTACTATTGCTTTTATTGTTATCCTCTGCCTACCTATGAGTATTCTAAGCTGGACAGAACTGGAAACCCTAACTGATTTTACGATCGATCGGGTGAATGGCCCCACCAATGCCCAATCGAATTTACGCCTCTTTGGTCATTCGGAAGCGGATGTGCGGGTGACGCTTTATCGGGATCATCATGCTTGGTGTCCCTACTGCCAAAAGGTGTGGTTATGGTTGGAGGAAAAGCAAATTCCTTACCGTATCCGCAAGGTAACGATGTTCTGTTACGGGACGAAGGAACAATGGTATAAAAATATTGTTAGATCCGGGATGCTACCGGCGATCGAGTTGGATGGGCGACTGATTACGGAAAGTGATGATATTTTAATTGCCCTAGAAAAAGAGTTTGGCCCCCTGAACAGTGCAGGGATGAAGGATGCTGAGGTGATTCCCCTACGGAGATTAGAGCGCTTGCTGTTTCGAGCTTGGTGTAGTTGGCTATGCTATCCGATGCGATCGCCCCGTGACGATGAACGACAAAAAGAACGGTTTACCGCAGTCGTTGCTGAAGTTGAAAAAGCTCTGAGCAATACCCCTGGGGCCTATTTCCTAGAGAATTTTGGCACAGTAGATATCATTTTCACGCCCTATGTTGAGCGCATGAATGCTAGTTTATACTACTACAAAGGGTATAGCTTGCGAACGGAAAATCCCCATTTTTCTGATTGGTTTGATGCCATGGAAACCCGGCCCACATACCGAGGAACCCAAAGCGATTTTCATACCCATGCCCATGATTTACCTCCGCAAATGGGCGGATGTCACTCGAATAAGCAACCGGAAGCACAGGAGAATCAGAAACGGGTGGATCGCGGGCCTTGGTTCGGTCTGCCGGATGTGACCTATCCGGAACCGGAAACGTCTCGTAAAGAAGCTCTGCATCGGGTTCTGAAGCATCGTGACTCGATTATTAGAGTCAATCCAGGGGACGATCGCCAGTTTGATGAAGCCTTGCGCTGTGCTTTAACTCACTTGATGACCGGGGAAGAGTGCAAGCCTCCCTCTGGTTCAGATACTGCGTTACGCTATTTACGCGATCGCATTAGTGTGCCTAGGGATATGTCCATTTATGCGGCTAAACGGTTACGGGAAGCCCTGGAAAGCACGGCCGCGTTAGTGGGCGATCGCCAAGGGCCACCTATTTCGGTTCGCGATCGCCGCGACCAAGACCCCGCCAATTTTCAGTCCTAAACTTTAGATCGGACAAGCGTAAGCCATTTTTTTTAATCGGCTTTAGTATAATCCGATCGCTATCTATTGCACAACCTCCTCTAAATTTGCTCCCTCACCCAAGCCCGAAATGCTTTCATAGTTTTATTCCTACCTTCCACTTTGCTCCGTTCCAGATATTCAGGAATAATTTTCGTTAAAGAAAGTCCAGGAAAATGAGGACTTTCATCAGATTGAATATAAACACCATCTTGTAGCACATTAATCTCTAAAGTTGTACCGTTAAAGCGCCAAAGTTCTCCGACTCCCAAGGCTTCATAATTGTTAAACCGAGTCCGAGATGTAATATCAATTTCAAGGGCAAAATCTGGGGGCGGATCTATACTTAAATCAATTCGTTTTTGACCGCGAACTACTGCTTCATTTTCGATATAGAAACAATCATCAGCTTCAAGTCCCTGATTCATTCGTTGACTTTTAAACGTCGTGGAACCCAGACTCCGAAATTCAATATCCCATTCTTCCAAAATTGCTTTTACAAAGTCAGAAATCATCACTTTATCGTCTTCGTGTTCCGGTAATGGTGTCATGATTTCTAATATTCCTTGACTATAATGAATCCGAGACCCGCGTTTTTCTCCCAACTCCTCTAGCAAGTCTTCGTACATCTGCCAACTAATATCTTTCATTAAAAGTTGCCGACCGGGAGGAATGACTAATTGTTCAAGAGTTACTTGCATATTATTAGCCTTTGTATGGGTTGATTATCGGAAAAGGATTACTCATGACTCATGACTCATTACCAGTGCGCTGTATCTCTACATCCCTTGAATTGACGATGTACCCATACCTTGAAACATGATCCAAGAAAGAACAAAATCACTCATAAAGATCGAGAGCAGGGAAACCACTACAGCAGTGGTAGTCGATTTACCGACACCTTTTGCGCCTCCGGTGGTAGTGAGTCCCCAACTACAGCCGATTACAGAAATTAAGGCTCCAAAAATAAAGGCTTTAATCACAGAGCTACAGACATCCCAGGGAGTCATGAAGCTTTGCACGGAGGAGAGGAAGACGGAGTAGGGAATTTGGTACTGAGCTTCGGCAATGAATAAGCCGGAGCCAATACCCGCGACTAGGGAAATGAGGCTCAGAAGGGGAACCATCAAGCAGCAGGCGACTAATCGGGGTATCACAAGGTAATCGATAGGGTCGGTTTTGAGCATGTAGAGGGCATCGATTTGTTCGGTCACCTGCATGGTTCCGATTTCGGCAGCAAAGGCGGAACTGACTCGCCCAGCGACCACAACGGACGTGAGAACGGGGGAGAGTTCCCTAGCTAGGGCGATCGCCAAAACTCCCCCAACAGCAGTGGTGGCTCCAAAGTTAATAAATTCACGGGCAACTTGAATGGTGAACACGAAACCGACGCTAATGGCGGTCATGACGGCGATCGTCAGGGAAGCCGGGCCGACGTTAATCATCTGCTCCAGGGTGTTTCGGCGATGAATGTTTCCAGCCAGGATATGGGCGATCGCCTGTCCCCCTAAGAGGATAGCGGCTAGGGGGCGATAGAAGGGGTTGCCGCTCTGCAAGAGTTTGGGTTGACTCAAGGCTACTGCTGCTACAGGACTACAATTATAAGGGATATCCCGGATTATCGGCATATCCCTTATAATTGTAGGCTGAAAAGATAATTCAGAACTAGCTATGGTTCAAGTCACGGAGCATCTTTACATTGTTAGAGATGAACAGATTTTAAGGGGTGAACCCATCATTAAAGGAACGCGCACACCGGTTAGGGCGATCGTTGAGACTTGGCGCATGGGCATTGCTCCTGAAGAGATTCCCAAAGGATTGCCCCATCTTACGCTGGCGCAGATATTCGATGCCTTGAGTTATTACAGCGATCATCAGGATGAGATCAACACCTACATTGAGCGCAATCGAATTCCTGATGACTTGATTGACCCGTTAGTGTGCGATCTATGAGCAGTGTATTCATCCGTCTATATTTAGACGAGGATGTTAATATACTGGTCTCAGACTTGCTGAAAGCGAGAGGGTTTGATGCTTTAACGGTAAGAGATGCGGGACAACTTCAAGCAAGCGACAAAGAGCAACTTGCCTACGCAGTCAGCCAGAAAAGAGCCTTAGTCACACATAACCGTGGGGATTTTGAAGAGCTTATTCAGATGTATTTTGATACAGAACAAAGACACTGTGGTGTGATATTAGCTGTCCGTCGTCCCCCTCAAGAAATTGCACAACGATTGCTGGCAATTTTGAATCACGTTACAGCAGATGAAATGGAAAATCAGGTTCGATATATTTGATTGCTTAGTTAGAAAACATTTGTGATATGATTTCCATCTCCGTGCCCCCGTATCCTGGTGTCTCCGTTTCCCCATCCTCTGAGACATGAGTAATTAGGATTAACTCTCACTTAATCATTTAATAATCTGTTCATCATTAATGTCTGGCTTTTCTTTCTCAATTAGCCTATAATAGATGAGAATACCAGCTACATTTTGTTTCAACTTAGCAAGCAGGATCTCAATCATGGTAATGATGCATCACGAAGGCATTGGATTAAGAGCGCGAGTTGCCGAACTCAGCCGTCATCCAAATACTACGGCGATCGCCGTCGGAGTCGCTACAGTGGCCCTCACCCCTATCATTTTGCCGTTGGTCAAACCCGTTTTGAAAACCTCTATTAAAACCGGAGTGACTTGGTATGAAAAAACCAAATCTGCCCTTGCAGAAACGGCTGAAAGCATAGCGGATATTGCGGCTGAAGCTAAAGCAGAGGTTCAAGCCGAAACTCCCCAAAAATCCCTCCCCAATTCCTAATTCAGCCTTGAGATTTATAGCGCTTTCCCTATGAACATGCACGCTAACAAGGGGCTGGGAGCAACTTGTTGAATACGATCGCTGGGGAACAGCCCATTATCGTAGTAGGGTGGGCAGGAGAATAGGATAAGCAAAATTTTTCAAATTCTACAAGCCTACTCTGCCCACCGTAGCGCGATATTTTAATCAATTAACTGGACTTGAGAAAAGAGTCAGCTCTCAACTCCCTTTTTTTGTGCCTGAGCTACCCACTCAGATAAAGAAATTTCTGTTTTTCCCGTTTTTCCCTGTTGAGTCAACCGTTGATTCACCGGTTGAGGATCGGGCAACAGGGTAGGGGCTAAAACTAAAACGCCTAATCCAACCCAGAATAGGGGATGGTTACCGTTTCCGTCTTCGAGAATTTCCTTGAGATGAAAGGTCACGACGGACTTGTCCAGATGAATCAGAGACATAGGGGTTTAGAAGACTATGTAGAAAGGTTGATTTCTGGTCATAGCCTAGCAGAATTTGTGCCATTAATGAGAAGAATTGTTAGCAATCTTAAAAGTAGGCTAGGGGGAGGCAAAAGGGTAGGCTAGGGGGAGGCAAAAGGCAAAAGGCAAGAGGGAACAACCAGCAAATCATCGTAGTGGCTTGGCAAGCTTAAAACTGTAGGTTGGGTTGAACGAAGTGAAACCCAACTTTCGTCAGACGGGTGTTGGGTTTCGTTCCTCAACCCAACCTACACTCTTACCCCCAATTTTAAGCTTGCCGGTCCAGTAGTGGCTTGGCAAGCTTAAAACTGTAGGTTGGGTTGAACGAAGTGAAACCCAACTTTCGTCAGACGGGTGTTGGGTTTCGTTCCTCAACCCAACCTACACTCTTACTCACAATTTTAAGCTTGCCGGTCCAGTAGGGTGGGCAGGAGGAGTCCGCGACATGATTCAACTTCTACAAGCTTACCCTGCCCACCTGACCTATCAGTATGTCATGGCATTTCGGCTGTCGCCGACATGAATACGAAGTATGCGCGTTTGGGCTTCGCGGACATGAAAGCGAAGCTTGCGTGAAACGTAAAGCGCGAGTGGAACGCAGTGGAATGAAGCAATCTCGATCATCTCCCAATCTTGGCGATTGCTTCCCTTCGATCGCAATGACAACTGTTTAATCGGACTTGATATGACAATTCTTTAAGCGGATTTGATACAGCAGTTCAACCCTCCAGGGTCATCTGATGCTCGACTAGGGGACGCAGACTATTGACTCCGGCAGCGATCGCCGATCCATTATGAATAGCCGTTGCCACCAGAGGATTCAACCCTACCGTTGAGGCTAACCCCAACGCCGCTAAATTGGGCGCAACCACCAAGGCGATATTCTGATCGATCAGATTGCGGGTTTGGCGAGCAATGGAAATGGCTTCGAGTAAATCGAGTAAATTATTATTCATCAAAACCACATCCGCCGTTTCCCTGGCAATCTCTGACCCTTGTTCAAAGGAGACCGCCACATCCGCATAGGCCAGGGCAACGGAATCATTTAAGCCATCGCCCACAAAGGCGACTGTCCGCCCCGAACGGTGTAAATCTCGCAAGATCCGAGCTTTATCATCGGGGAAAGCTTCCGCATACACTTGGGAGGTGGGAATACGGAGTTCTTGGGCAACTTGGGCGGCTCGTTGGGGGCGATCGCCCGTTAACAAATGAATATCGATACCATAATGGTGCTGTAGAGTCTGAATCAGGCGATCGCTCTCTGGACGCAAGGGATCGCGATAGCCGATCGCCCCTTGAAACTCCTGGTTACAAGCCACATAAATCTGAGAGGGAGCATCCTCTTCGATCTGCCACTCTTCTGAACTTTCCCACTCAACTCCTGCTTGGTGTAAAAAGCGCTGACTACCCACCAACACTTCCTGACCTTCAATCTGAGCGCGAACCCCTAACCCCAGTTCATAGAACCATTCGCCCCTGGCAGGAATCGTTACCCCCCTCTGATGAGCATAGTCAACAATGGCTTCAGCCACGGGATGATTCAACCGTTGTTCGGCCGCAGCAGCTAGTTGTAGCACTCGGTCTTCAGATGAGCCATTAAACGGGGTAATGCTGGCTACCGTGACAATTCCTTGGGTCAGCGTTCCCGTTTTATCAAATACAACGGTATCAACTTCCGCCAATTGTTCTAAAGTGCGACCGCTACGAACCAGAATGCCATGGCGAGTGGTATGATTTAAGGCTCCTAAAAAGGCGGTGGGAATGGAGACGCGAATGCCGGTTACAAAGTCTAGGGTTAAGATAGCGGCGGCCCTAGAGGGATCGCCTGTGGTCAGCCAGATGAGGGAGGCGAGAAAGAGGGAGGGTAAAATCAGGCGATCGGCAATTTTTTCGGCATAGTTGGCCATGCGGGTGTCATGGACAGGAGCCTTTTGTAGTAAGGCCAGACTCAGAGCGGCGCGGGTTTGGTTGCCCACGCGATCGGCCCGCAGATACAATTGACCCGATCGCAGCAAAGTAGACGCTAAGACCGATCCTCCTTCCTGTCTAACCACCGGTAGCGCTTCCCCGGTGAGCTGCTGTTGGTCGATGACTCCTTCTCCGCGCAATACCGTACCATCCACGGGAATTTGTTCCCCAGGATAAACAATAACCGTTTGCCCCACTTCCACGCGATCGCTCGGAATTTGCTCTGGGGGTTGATCGTCTCCCACTTTCACCCAAGCAAACCGCCCGATCGCCTCTTGTAAGTCAGCCGTCCGCACTTCCGTTGCTCTAGCCGTTTGTTCGCGGATGATATCCCCCAACTCATGGAGCAAGATCACCATCACCGGAGTCACCTGTTTTCCTTGTAACCCATTTAAGGTGAGGGCGAGAAAATCCAGACAGTCAATATTTAAGCGCTGCTCCTCTACCACACTATGCCAGGCCCGTTTTGCGACCGGGAAAGCAGCGAGGAGAAAGGCGATCTTCGCCACCGGACGCAAGCCAACCCATCGGGGAAGGCTACGACTAAGCAGAGCGAGAATAGCCGCCACCAGGGGAAGGCGCAAGCTTGACCACCCTTCTGAATGCTTTTCACTAGCCAGAGCAGCAGGCGGTTCTGGGGCAATAGTCTGAGTAATTTTGTCGATCTGATCCTCGACCATTTGTGCGATTCGCTCCGCCGCCCCTTCTCCGACCACTTCCGGAGCATAACCCACCACCACCGAGGCGGATAATTGATTAATCCGAACATGCCTCACCCCTGGCCAAGTCACCAGGGTTGCTTCGAGTTGAGTCCCATAAGCAGCATTGTCTTTCAGTTGCGGAACTCGCAAGCGAATTCTTCCAGGAATAGAATGAACGATCTTTAACATGGGGGAGTGGGGGGTGGGGAGATTGGGGGATTGGGGAGTCGGGAGTCGGGAGATGGGGAGGATGGGGGAGATGGGGAGGATGGGGGAGATGGGGAGATGGGGAGGATGGGAAAATGGCCTCTTACCTATTCCCTATTCCCTATTCCCTATTCCCCATTCCCTATTCCCCATTCCCCATTCCCCATTCCCCATTCCCTAATTTTCCTCGCTGGGATTTTCAACTGGTGCAGAGTTGGCTTGATCGAGAATGTTGAGTAAATACATGCCTAATTCAAGTTCTGACATGCCGTCTCCATCGTATTGAATAATCAGGGACGCGGCAGCTCGGTTAATCCGCACATGCTTGACTTTGGACTCGGCAGACAGGAGTTTTTCCAGGCGTTTGCCATAGAGCGAGTCGTTCATTAAACGAGGGATGCGTAACCGAATGCGCCCAGGGACAGAATGGACAATTTTATAGTCTTCTTCCTCGTTATTGGCTTGTTCTTCGCTGGCACTTGAGGCTTGTTGCTCGCTTCCTGAAGTCGGTTGGGCCTGTTTCTTCACTTGTTGGAGGGCTTGACGCACGAGGGCGGCGATCGTCAGATTAACGACTAGGGCTTGCGCTCCTCGTAATTGCAAGCGACTGGTCACTAATAATCCAGCGACTACGGGTAAAATGGTCGCAATTTCACTGCTATTTTCCAGCCATTGTCCTAATTGAGAAGTTAAGTCAGAAGAGCTTGCGTTGCTCTGGGTCAAGGTTGAGCTTGAAGTTGAACTGGAAACTTCTGGAGGGGATGCAGCATCGGTCATGGTCTCTTAGCCGTTTCTTGAGTAGGTTTTCGTAGGGTTCTGAATGAGCCAACCCTAGTTTACTACGGGAGAGAAGAATAATAACTCTTCTCAAGGAAATGTTTATTTTCTTCATACTCTTGTCAATTAACTTAATCTTCTTGCTAATTAATAGATATAAGAGTAAACTAATAATGCAAAATAAATGAGAATAATTAGCAACTCTAATGAATCAGAGTCAAGTTATGAGTTGGATGAAGCGATGGGGTAGGAATGAGCGCCCCGATCGCCCCCCAGGGCGAGGACAACACCACGGCGGTCACTTTGATTATCTCGGAGTCAGTTCGAGCCAAGACGAACCAGCCGCATCTGAAATGACGGAAGAGAGCGGGTTCCTGCTCAGTGAAGGACGACCAGGCCAACAATTATGGGTGAGGGAGTTTCGGGGAAAAGGGGGGATCTCTCGCCTGTTAGCCATGGGAATTACCCCAGGGTCTCAGGTGCAAATTCTCAGTTGTCAAGGTAGTGGCTCGGTGGTAGTGGCGATCGCCGATAACCGCTTAGGCTTAGGCGCAGGTCTCGCCTCACGAGTCGTCGTCACCGAAACCAATCTATCCTCACATCCGAACTCAGATATGGAAAACTCGACCTCCACACTCCATCTAGGAGACCTGACGGTAGGCACAAAAGGGCGCATTATCGGTTACGAACCAACCCATCGTGCCTACAAAAGTAAGCTTCTTGCTATGGGACTCACCCCAAAAACAGAATTTACCGTCATTCGCGTCGCGCCCCTCGGCGATCCTGTGGAAATCGAAGTGCGGAATTTTCACTTAACTGTACGCAAAGACGAAGCCCAAGCTTTACAAGTGGTAATGAGTAATGAGTAATGAGTAATGAGTAATGGGCGATCCCCTATCTCCCTATTCCCCATTCCCCATTCCCCATTCCCCATTCCCCATTCCCTATTCCCTATTCCCTATTCCCTATTCCCTATTCCCTATTCCCTATTCCCCATTCCCCATTCCCTATTCCCTATTCCCTAAGCCATGCTCAAACCCATTGTTGCCTTAATTGGCAATCCCAACTGCGGGAAAACCACCCTCTTTAATGCCCTAACTGGCGCGAACCAACGGACAGGAAACTGGCCGGGGGTTACGGTCGATCGCAAAGAAGGGCAGTTTAGAATTAATCAATCGACCATTACCCTGGTCGATTTACCGGGGGTGTATTCCCTAGATGCCGAAGAAAGTGCTACCGGGATGGATGAGTTAGTGGCGCGAGATTATCTCCTCTCTGGAGAAGCGCAACTGGTGATTAATATCATTGATGCTTCTAATCTAGAGCGTAATCTTTATCTAACGACCCAGTTAATGGAAATGCGCCTACCGATGGTCGTGGCTCTGAATATGATGGACATTGCGGACAAGCGGGGCATAGAAATTAACGCAGATCAGTTAGCCGATCGCTTAGGGGTTCCTGTAATTCCGATTGTGGCCAGCGATCGCCAAGGAATCCAGCCTTTAGTTCATTTAGTCGGTCAAATTCTCGAAAACTTAACCCATTCTCCCAGTTATGTGGGTTATCCAGCCGTCATCGAAGATGCCTTAGCGGAAATCGTCCCCTATCTCACTGAAGTAACCACCAACCGTATTGTCGAACCGCGCTGGACTGCTCTAAACTTGCTGCAATACGATCAACGAGGAGCGGGCGAAATTGTGACTCCAGAACTCACGGAGATGATCGCCAAACATCGGCGTACCATTCACCAAGTTTTAGGAGAAGATCTCGATATTCTGATTGCTGATAGTCGCTACGGCTTTATTCAAAATGTGGCCCAAGAAGCCAGTCAGCGCACCGGAGAAGTGAGTCAGTCCATGAGCGATAAGCTCGATGCTATTGTCCTTAACCGTTGGCTAGGTATTCCCATTTTCCTAGCCGTTATGTATCTGATGTTCCTATTTACGATTAACGTGGGCAGTGCATTTATTGACTTCTTTGATATTGCTGCCGGGACAATCTTTGTCGATGGCTTTGGGCAAGTTCTGGAGAGCCTCAACTTCCCCGGATGGGCGATCGCCCTGTTAGCTGACGGCGCAGGGGGTGGGATACAAACCGTCGCCACCTTTATCCCCGTGATTGGCTTCATGTTCCTGTTCTTATCCATACTCGAAGATTCGGGTTACATGGCACGGGCTGCCTTTGTCATGGATCGGATGATGCGGTTTGTGGGCTTACCCGGAAAATCCTTTGTGCCCATGTTAGTGGGCTTTGGCTGTAATGTCCCGGCAATCATGGCCGCTCGGACATTGGAGAATTCCCGCGATCGCCTGATGACCATCCTCATGAACCCCTTCATGTCCTGTGGGGCAAGGCTTCCCGTTTACGCCCTCTTTGCCGCCGCCTTCTTCCCCGTCGGCGGACAAAACATCGTCTTTAGCCTCTATCTACTCGGCATCGCCTTTGCCATCCTCACCGGGCTAGTGATGAAAAACACCATCCTTAAAGGCGAGATTTCTCCCTTTGTCATGGAGCTGCCTCCCTACCACATCCCCCGCTTCAAAGGCGTAATGATTCGCACCTGGGATCGGCTGCGGGCGTTTCTCTTAAAAGCCGGAAAAGTAATTGTAATCATGGTGACGATTCTGGGATTACTGAACTCTTTAGGCACTGATGGTTCATTTGGCAACCAAGATAGCGATCGCTCTGTTCTCAGTGCCACCAGTCAAGCCGTTACCCCCATGTTTGCTCCCATGGGCGTTACCCAGGACAATTGGCCCGCTACCGTGGGTCTCTTTACCGGTGTATTTGCTAAAGAAGCCATGGTAGGCACACTTGATTCTATTTACGGACAACTGGCGATCGCCGATAATCCCGAATTAGCCGAAGCAGAAGGCGGCTTTGAGTTCTGGGGAGGCATCCAAGAAGCCTTTGCTACCATTCCCGCCAACCTAGCCGAACTCCCCGGTACATTACTCGATCCCCTAGGATTGAACATTGGCGACACCACAGACCTAGAAACCGCCTCATCAGAACAAGAAGTCACTGTAGGCACATTTGGAGCCATGGTAACCCGGTTTGATGGCAAAGCTGGAGCCTATGCTTACCTGTTGTTTGTCTTGCTGTATTTCCCCTGTGTCTCTGCCACCGCAGCCGTTTACCGGGAAACCAACACCCAATGGACAATTTTTGTCGCCGCATGGACAACCGGTTTAGCCTACATCGTCGCCACCAGTTTCTATCAAATCACCCAACTCACTACCCAGCCTGTCTTTGCCAGTATATGGCTACTGAGCATGGCAGCCATCAGTGTCGGTATCTTCTTCGCTTTGAAAATAGTCACGCCCCAGTTCAAAGCCCAGCGCCAGTCGGAAAACCCCATTTAGAGATGGAAGAGGTGGGCGCTCCCTTCGACTCCTCTCAGGGAGCGTGAACGCGAAGATTCCCCTGTTCCCCAAATGTTAATTGTTAATTGTTCATTATTCATTGACATCATGATTTTAGAACTCCAAACCTATCTCGCCCAAAAACAGAAAGTCTCCCTAGCGGAACTCGAAACCCACTTTCGCAGCCATCCGGACGCTCTGCGAGGGATGCTTAACAAATTAGTCCATAAAGGTAGAGTCAAACCCTTAGCTTCAGAAGGAAAAAAATGTGGCGGTTGCACCCACTGCGATGCAGAAGCTTTTGAGTTTTATGAATGGATGGGGAAGAAATAGAGAATAGGGAATGGGGAATAGGGAATGGGGAATAGGGAATAGGGAATAGGGAATAGGGAATAGGGAATAGGGAATAGGGAATGGGGAATAGGGAATAGGGAATAGGGAATAGGGAGAGGGCATTTCCAGTTACACAACTCATTTAGACTAGCTATAGTGCCTGCGAGCCAAAGTGATAACATAGCTTTACTTTGAGGTCTAGCTGAACTTATCCACCCCTATATGTTAGAATTTTGGCAAGGTATACCGAGGACTGTCCGGTTAGGTCTATTATTTCCCCTGGGATTTCTGAATGCTTGGTTGCTCTCCCATGTCATTAATAATCTTCAACCCTTAGTCAGCCTGTTTATTACCGCGACTCTGTTCTCATTTCTACTGAATTTTCCCATTCAATTTTTACATCGTCGAGGACTGAAACGATCTTGGGCAATTGCTGTCGTTTTTCTGGTTGCGGTCTTATTTGTCCTGTTTTTAGCTGGGTTACTGATCCCGCAAATTCTGAGGCAATTGGCTCAACTGCTCAGGAGCTTACCAGACATCATCGAATCGGGCGATCGCCAAATCGAAGCGCTAGAGCAATGGGCGATCGCCCAAAATCTCCCCTTTGACTTAAGTGATATCACTCTACATCTGGCTCGAAATTTATCCACCCAACTGCAATCCATTGGTTCCCAAGCGTTAGATTTGCTCGTAGGAACCATTAACAATATTCTCAATGGCACGATTATTCTCGTCTTTACCCTCTTTCTCGTCTTTGGTGGAGAATCCTTTTGGCAGGGGATTTTTAGTTGGATACCCGATCCTTGGGGAACCAAATTACAAGACACTTCACAGCAAGTTTTTGCCAACTACTTTGTCAGTCAAACCATTTTAGCCGGAATTCTCAGCGTTGCTCAAACGATCGTTTTTGTGCTTTTACAAGTTCCCTATGGTCTTTTATTTGGCGTAGCCATTGGTATGACTACCTTAGTTCCTTATGCCAGTGCCCTGACCGTCATTTTAGCGAGCCTCATTGTTGGATTACAAGATTTTGGATTAGGCCTTCAGGTGTTAGCTGCGGCTTTGATTGTTGGGCAAATTAATGACAACATTGTTGCCCCCCGTCTTTTAGGAGATATGATCGGACTCAATCCCCTCTGGTTAATGATCTCCCTGATTATTGGCGGAAAATTCGCTGGACTTCTCGGTTTATTACTGGCTGTTCCTGTCGCCAGTGTAATCAAAACCATGGTAGACTTTGCCCGCTATCCTGAACAGACGGCCCAGGAAAGTTTAGAAGAGAACCCCAATACTGACCCTGAGTTAACCCCCTCAGAGGAGGAAGAACAAGCTGAAGATTTAATGGATCAATAGGTTGTCTTTCTCAAATTTTATAACTCTTTGTGATTGCATCCCTCCGCAAAAACGGTTTACCTATTACCTATTACCTATTACCTATTACCCATTACCACGCGCAGCGCTATATTCTTGAACTTCATAGTGTCCGCTCAATAAGGATAGGGCGACAATGGGAGCGGTTACGGCTCTGAGGATGCGTTGACCGAGGGAAATGGGTTGAAACCCTGCTTTTAGGGCCTGTTCGACTTCGTGGGGAGTCCAGCCCCCTTCTGGCCCCGTGGCGATCGCCATCGGTTGGGTCGGTGGGGGTAGAGGTAGAGTCAGCAGATGGGGGGCACTGGTGCGGGTAACCGCTAAATAGCGATCGCCCCTATCGCATGTTTGTATCAGTTCAGAAAACGAGAGAGGATCGGCGATCGCCGGAATATGTTGCCGTTCACATTGTTCAGCCGCTTCTGTGGCAATGCGTCGCCACCGTTGTAATTTTTGGCCACTAGGTTTAAGCAGGGTGCGATCGCTGATTACAGGGATAATCGAGCTTACGCCCAATTCAGTACAACAACGGATACTCTCTTCAAAGCCATTTTTAGGTAAGGCAACCATCAAGGTAATGGCGATCGCCAATTCCGTTTGTATTGCCATTTTTTCTAAGCGCTGCGCTGTTTCGAGATCCCGCAGTTCACTTAACCACCAGTCCGGTTGCATCAAGGCAATAAAGCGATCGCCCGGTTGCAGTCGCAGCACTCGATAGAGATAATGCTGTTGCTCGGCAGTCAACCGGATTATATCCTCATGCAGTTGATTTGGGGCGATCGCCACCCGTTGCCATTGACTCACAATAATTTCTTGGGTAATCGGTTCCTATTCATTCCCAAAAATCATAACCCGATTATCAGTAATGAGTAATGAGTAATGAGTAATGAGTAATGGGTAATGAGTAATGAGTAATAATGAGTTAACAAGCGAGCAAGATGCTCGCACTCCCCCCATCTCCCCATCTCCCCATCCCCCCATTCCCCCAAATTATGGGGTAAAATGCAGACCGCAACAGATCGAGTAAAACCTCATGACTACCCGTGTTATCCTCGTCCGCCACGGTCAAAGCAGCTATAATGCCCAGCAACGCATTCAAGGCCGTCTTGATGACTCCGTACTCACGGAACAAGGCAAAGCCGATGCTAAGTTGGTTGCTGCTGCGCTCCAAGACATACCCCTAGATGCCATATATTCGAGTCCTTTGCAACGCGCTCGACAAACGGCGGAAGAAATTGTGGCTCATCTTGGCTCTTCTCTCAGCATCCAAAGTCCAGAAACCTTATTAGAAGTCGATCTTCCCCTATGGCAAGGGATGCATAAAAAAGACGTACAAACCCAATTTGCTTCAGACTATGAGGTTTGGAAGCGTCAACCAGAAGCCTTCAAAATGGTGATTTCTACCCCAGAAGGCTCCAAAGAGCATTATCCAGTTTTGGCAATGCATGAACAAGCCAAAGAGTTTTGGCAAGATCTTTTAGCCAAGCATCAGGGACAAACCGTGGTTGTCGTGGCCCATAATGGAATTAATCGCTGTTTGTTGAGTACGGCGCTGAATATTTCCCCAGCTTATTATCAGTCCATCTTGCAATCGAATTGTGGTATTAGTGTCCTCAATTTTTCTGGTGGTTGGGGCGACGGAGTGCAATTAGAATCGATGAATCTGACCAGCCATTTAGGGGTTTCGTTACCAAAATTTAATCAACCGGAAGGGATTCGCCTGTTGTTGGTACGTCATGGGGAAACCCAATGGAACCGGGATAAGCGCTTTCAAGGAATTAAGGATATTCCCTTAAATGAAACGGGGAAAGAACAGGGACGCAAAGCGGCGGAGTTTTTGAAAGATGTGCATTTAGATTTTGCTGTCAGTAGTCCGTTATTGCGCCCGAAAGAAACAGCAGAATTGATTTTAGAGAATCATCCTGGAGTTGAGTTACAGCTTAATCCCCTCTTAGCAGAAATTAGCCATGGGTTGTGGGAAGGGATGTTAGAGAACGAGATTGAAGCGGCTTATCCGGGGATGTTAGCACAATGGCAAAAGTCGCCGGAAACGGTGCAAATGCCAGAAGGAGAGAATTTACAGCAGGTTTGGGAGCGGGCGATCGCCGCTTGGAAGAGTATTCTCGAATTCGCTCAACCAGGAACCACAGGGATGGTGACGGCTCACGATGCCATCAATAAGGCGATCGTGTGTCATTTGTTTAATTTAGATCCCCAATATTTCTGGAATTTCAAACAAGGCAATGGAGCAATTACCGTGATTGATTATCCCTATGGCGCACAGGGTAAACCGATGCTCAAATGCCATAATATTACCTCTCATCTCAATGCAGGTATTTTTGACCGCACAGCAGCCGGAGCGTTATAGCGCTTCGCGCAGTAATCGGTAATAGTAATTTATCGTAGTGCCTTGACACAGCTAAAAATGTGCATTAGCGTAGGGTGGGTTAGGCGGCTAAAACCTAGACTCTGACAGCAATCTATCAATCCGCCGTAACCCACCATTTTAGGGTTGTCACGGCAGTAGGGTGGGCAGGAGAAGGCAGAAAAATGATTTAAAACCTGCCAGCATACCCTGCCCACCTTAATCATATAAAAGGATCAATCATTTATTATTCAAAGAGACTCGGCTGAACCACCAGTTCATCAATCCTCTTTTGTGCCATTTCTTGATATTCCTTCACCAGTTCACAGCCGATAAACTTCCTCTGGTGCTTGAGTGCTACTACACCTGTTGTTCCTGAACCCGCAAACGGATCAAAAACAATATCACCTTTCCGACTTGCAGCCAAGAGGCAGGTTTCAACCAACGCTTCAGGATAGACCGCAAAATGGGCATCCCTAAATTTTCCTAACGGAATTTCCCAAACCGTTCTTTTATTTCTCCCTTTAGGATGAAACGCCTGATCCCACCTTCCTGTGTGTAGGTTAGAGTTTCCTGAGTTTTTACCCTTTTCGGGTGTACCATTCCGTTTTCCTAAATGATTTCTGCCCCCCTTCATTTTAGAGTTTTCGGTAAAAGTAATGTGCGGTTCTCGGATCGCATCTGCATCATAATAATAATCACTTGATTTGGCAAATAAAAAAATATATTCATGATCTGTAGTGGGTCGATTTTTCACTGAAGAAGGCATCGCATTGGGCTTTTTCCAGATAATGTCACTTCTGAGAATCCAACCCGTATCTTTTAGAGCAAATGCTATCCGCCAAGGAACCCCTTGAAGTTCTTTATTGATATAGGTATCTCCTAGGTTTAACCATAATAGTCCATCGTCACGGAGTTTAGATTTAATGGCACTAAAACAGGAAGTAAGATTTTCAATATAGACATCTAGGCTATTTTCTCTACCAATTTCATATTCACTTTCTGGTTCTGTACCATAATTTCTGTGACCAAAATAAGGTGGGCTGGTGATAATAGTTTGCACAACGTTATCGGGTATCTGGTCAGCGACAGAACGAATGTCTCCCCATAGAACTTTGTCGATTATTTTATCCAGATCAGCCATGATCTAAAATCCCTTGAATATACTTATTTAATGAGATCTGAGAGGGATCATCAAATCCCAGAAACTGATTAGGATTCATATTAAAGTAGAATAGCTTATCAATCTTGTTTTCCATATTCCCCAGTTCAGAGATCGACCAATTGAGAGCAACAATAACTACAATTATGTGATATATCTGTGGATCATCCTTCAGTTCTCCAATCGCAGCTATGATATCCCTAGTAAATAGATGGGAATGGCCTCCACCCTCCGTTTCTCTTGTTTTAATTGGCATTAAGAGTGTTTGTTTAGGACGACCATCTGAAGGAATCAGTTTTACAGAAACATCAATGGTATGGTTGCCTATTTTAATTTGCTTATCAGCAATGATAATTTTCTTGTATTTTCCATAATTGCCATAAATAGCATAATAATTTTGAAATGCTGTAATGATAGCGGTTCGCGCACTAGCTTCAAGGTGATGTCCTTTAATACTCCGCCGAGAACCTTCTAGGCGATCGATTATGACCTCTCGTACAGTTAACCAGCTAAAACTCTGAACATATGATCTATATTCAAGAATTAATTCAGCTAAAGTGTCAGTCTCTGCCACTATCTTATCAATTTTCTTTATTTTCCTCATGCGGGCGATCAGAGGAGCTAACCGTTGTTGGGGAGCATCTCGAATGATCCAGGCAAAGAAATAAAAACAAGCTTTTTTATGGGGATAAACTCTGCCAATACCATCAAAGAGTAAGGGACGCTTTTCTTCTACTTCATGATAGCAGGCATCAATGATGGAAATAAGCTCAATTTTAGTGACAGACATGAGTATTTCATTTAAGTTTTTATGCGATCCTGTTAATCTTTTGGCTGTTTTTTCTACCCAGTCATAAAAGGGTTTGGCTTGATCGGCGAGTTTTGAAAGTTCGACTAAACGATAGTGGGTGATGTTGACTTCGTGAACAATTAGTTCGTTCATTACGCATCTTGATAGAAGCTAGTTACTTAAAGAGAAAGGGCATCAGTCATAACTGTTTTTGTTGCTTCAAGCAGGAAAAGAACGACGAGGAGCAGCAGCACCGCGTAACAATCCTTCCGTACTGATATCTTCATCGATATCGTCCCAGTGAATACCATATCCACCTCCACAAATTTCCCAGTTTTGTAACTGCTCAGAAGTGGCGCTTAAAAGACGGGGGAACCAAGCTAAGGGAACAGTAATCGTTCGCCCATCTATCAATTCGACACTAAAGGAATCATCATGAATGATGACTTGATGAACACGAATATCAGTTTCAACCATCAAAGTATTCATACCATGCCTCTAAAAATTGTTCTTGATGAGATTCTACAATAGATTGAATTTTTCTTAGTTCTTTGGCACTAAAGCCAATATTTTTGGCCAATGATACACTAGATAACCAGAATTTAGATGATTGATTATCTCGATCAACGTGAATATGGGGTGGTTCATTCGGCTCATGGCTATAAAAGTAAAAGCGATAAGCTTCAAATCTTAAAACAGTTGGCACTCAAGCAAGACTCTAGCTTTAATATTGACTAGGATAATTTTATCATAATTGGGTCATAGTGGGATATTATTCATCGATCGCAACAAGAGGCTCTTTCTGGGGAATGTTTATCGTAATTTCCAGTGTTCCTCCTAATGCACTGACCACTTTCTGAAGTGTATTTAAATCCAGACCTTCTCGACTTTCCGGTTTGGCTTTTCCGAGATTCGATGCAGTAAAATATTGCTCCAACTCGTCTTCCGACAATCCTAACTTCTCTTGCAGATACTTCAAAGTCAATTCTTCAAGATGAATTTTATCTGCTCTAGCTTTAATCCGTTCCTGTCGTTCTGGAGAAAGTTTGGCTAACTCTGACGATAATGTTGTATAGTCTTTCATGGTTCTTCTTCCTTCAGTTGTTCAAGATAGTTTTCATAACGTCGTTCTGCTATAGCAATATTTTCCTTGTACCATCGCTTGTTACCCGTTTTGTTGCCACCAACGAGTAAAATAGCTTGTCGTTCCGGGTCGAACGCAAATAAAATCTGCCAAGGGTCTCCTTTATATTGAATGCGAAGCTCTTTCAGATTCTTAATTGAAGAGCCTTAACAATATATCTACCTCTACCCAACCCGTTGATTTGCGAGGTTGCCCACATTATACCAATTGAGGTCATGGATAATTTCAGGGAGATGCGGAGACGATCGCAGGATTCGGGTATAATCTTTAGGGTGATCATCCAGATCAATCGATTAAACTCTACGTTCTAAGATCGTTGGGTTTAATACGCTCCACGTTAATAAGGAAGGCCTGCCCTATGAGTAGCTCTGTGCAAACCAGTGTGCTTGAACTTGCCAAACAAGGTAACCCGGATGCGATCGCCCTGATCCTCAATCGGCAATTGCAACCTAAAGGAATTAATACCAAGGTGACCTGTAAGGGTGAGACGTTAAATTTAGTGCTAGAAGGCGCTCAAGTTCCCACCGAAGCGGTTTTTGTTAAGGTTTTGACCAATTTTTTCAAAAAACTGGCGATCGCCTCGGTAAGCCAAATCAAGGTCTATGGCAAGGAAGCGGAGGAAGAGCTTCCGGAATGGCAACAGGTGCTAAAGCTGCCCACAGAGGAAGAAACGGGGACATTAGAAGCAGCGAAACAGGGGAAAGTAGGGGCGATCGCCGAAATCCTCAACCGTAACCTTAACCCCAAAGGCTTGACAGCCCTGGTGATGGCTCAATCCCAAGGATTATGGATCAGCGTAGAATCCTTGAAGGGGCCGCCGCAAGCTAAATTAATGGAGATTTTAGAGAAATTTTTTATTCAACTGGGGGTTAACTCCATTCAAACCGTCACCGTAGTGGGTAAAAAAACCGGTGAAGCTGTGCCAATCTGGGAGCAAACCCTTCAGCTTATGCCAGAAACCGGCATTATTCCTGCACCTGAAACGGCGATCGCCCCCATTCCAGAACCCCAGAAAAAATCCGGTTGGGGTTCCCTCTTTGGAAAAGTCGCCGATGCAGCCACAGGTGCAACCGAAGCCATGGGAAAAGCTACGCAAACCGTTGCTATCCTAGCCGGAAATGCGAGCGATACCGTAATTGCAGGAGTGGGGGGTGCAGCCACAGGTGCAACCGAAACCATGGGAAAAGCCACGCAAACCCTTGCTATCCTAGCCGGAAACGCAAGCGATACCGTAATTGCAGGAGTGGGGGGTGCAGCCACAGGTGCAACCGAAACCATGGGAAAAGCCACGCAAACCCTTGCTATCCTAGCCGGAAACGCAAGCGATACCGTAATTGCAGGAGTCGGTAAAGCTGGGGAGAGTGCGAGTAGCGCAATTATCCAAGCTCCCGATCGCCTGAACACCCTCCTCAAATGCCTTGAAGAAAATCCCTGGATGGAACCCCTCACCAAAGTCCTGAAAACCGATTGGATGTTACAGGCGATCGACACTGTTGATGTTGTTAAAACCAAAGAATCCATTCTCCAACTTCAGCAACAATTTCCAGATTACACTCCCGATCAAATCAGTCATAAAGTCATGATTGACAAAGCCCTATTAGTAGGAGCAACCGGAGTCGCCACCAGTATTCCTGGTCTCAGTTTAGCCCTATTAGCCGTTGATTTAGCCGCCACCACCGCCCTACAAGCCGAAATGGTTTATCAAATCGCCTACGCCTACGGTTTTGAACCCGAAGCACCAGAGCGTAAAGGAGAAGTTTTAGCCGTTTTTGGATTAGCATTAGGGGGCGCTCAAGCCATTAAATTTGGCGGACAATATGCCGTCAAAGCAGGATTAGGAGTCTTCAAATCTGTACCCATAGCCGGTGCAGTGATCAGCGCCAGCGCCAACGCCGCTCTCCTCTATGCTTTAGGCTATGCCGCTTGTCGGTTTTACGAAGCCAAATGCAGCCCCATCGTCATGGAAGCCACCCTAGAAACCCTACAAGAAGAAAGCCAGCACTATCTCGAAGCCGCCATTACCCAAGAAACGATTATGGATCAGATTTTAGTCCATATGATTTTAGCTGGAAATCCCGACAAAACCTGGGAAGATTTGCTTCCAGAATTAGAACCAATGAATCTTTCTCCAGCCTCCTTAGAAGCGATTAGTCAAAATATTCATAATCCCACCCCTCTAGAAGAATTACTTCCCCAAATTAACCCAGATTTTGCCCTGCCCTTAATGATGCAATGTCAAAAAATGGCCGAACTCGATGGCATTGTCACCCCAGAAGAAGCCCAAGTTCTGGAATTACTTAGCCAACAGTTTGCCGTAGAAGGGGAAGCCCAGCAAGGGTTACTTGAAGATTTAGAGGCTCTATAGCAAACCTAAATGAGTTGTGTAATGGCTTCCCCTCATCCCCCTACCCCCTTCTCCCGCGGGAGAAGGGGGAAAAAGTCTCTCTTGGAGTGGGAGAGGGATATTCCGCAAGCGGACATGATATCAAGTTCGCTTATTCATGTCCGCGAAGCGGAAATACCCTAATTAAAAATCCAGGGAGCAAGATGCTCCCACTCCAGTCATATCAAAGAATTTGAGGAGTGCGGGCATCTTGCCCGCTTCTTAACCAATTTTCATGTCCGCTTGCGGAAACCGGACTTGATATGAAAGGGAGAGGGCATTTCCCGTTGCACAACTCATTTAGACTAGCTCTATAGCACCACGCCCCGATCGTGGGCAATTAGCTTAAAACTTTAGATTCACTTTATAACTATATAGGTGTCTTGCGTCTAGAATAGGAAGCAACTTTTATCTCTCTAGCCATCATGAATCACCCCAACGCCCCAACCCTCCCTCCCAACCATCTCAATATCATGGGATATGTAGACGAGTCGGAAGTCAACGGCCCAGGATGTCGCGCTGTGGTCTGGGTTCAAGGTTGTACTCGCGCTTGTTCTGGTTGTTTTAATCCCGCGTCTTGGTCGTTTGAGATTAATCAATTGATTGCGATTGATACTCTAGCCGAAAAAATTGCTAGTAATCCCCGCAATCAAGGGGTGACTTTTTCGGGAGGGGAACCGTTTTGGCAGGCTCCAGGGTTGGCGAAGTTGGCTCGTCAGCTTAAAGCTAAGGGATTGAGTGTGATGTCGTTTACGGGTTTTACTTTGGAGCAGTTAAGGGCAAAAGGTGCGCCGGAAGGGGCACAGGAGTTGCTCGATGAGCTGGATATTTTGATTGATGGCCCCTATATTGAATCTTTAGCCATTCATGCTCCTACCTCTCCGGTTTCTTCCAGTAATCAGCGCGTCCATATCCTGAACCCAGAGTTTGAAAATGCGATTAGTTGGGCCAGCGATCAAATGGAGATCCATATTCTCAAAGATGGAACGCGGTTAATCACCGGTTATCGCGGCCAAATGGCCTTGACTGAATTGTAGGAGGTATTAGGGATTGCCAATCAGGGTAAATCCTGACCAATAATAGGGATGAATGAGATTAGGTTGAATGCCGGTATTGAGTTCGGGGGGGAGGTCAATTTCGCCAAAATTGCCGATGAGTTTACCGTCTTTAATCTGAACTTCTTGCCGCAATACGGCTATCTGCGCTCTACGCAAAGCGCCAGATTTTGTATCTTCGGTTTGTAGGTGATGGTAAAATTCGGCCATTAAGCCTAATGCGCCTAAATCGCTGGCATACCATAAACTGGCTAAGGCGGATTGTGCCCCAGATTGAACGGCTAAACCAGCAAAACCAAATTCCGCTTGGCGATCGCCTAATGCGGTGCGACAGGCGCTTAACACCAGTAATTGTATGGGAGGATCGGTTAAGTTTAAATTCGTGATTTGATCGAGTCCAATTTTACGATCCCAAAATTGAATATAAGACTCTTCAATTCTACCGGGTTTGAATTGACCATGGGTGGCTAAATGAATAATACCATAGTCCGATTGGGCCCGTTGTTGATTAAAGTTTTCGACGGTTAACTCTTGATTGAGAAAGGCTTGTCCTTGCCACAGTTGCTCAGAGATGGTACTCAGTTCAACTGGGACAGCAGGTAAGGGAGTTTGATCGCTAAATTCAGAGGCTCCCATAGCTAAAACGGGAGTCTTTTGCAGGTTTTGATAGCGAGTATCGGTTAAGCTCAAACTGGGAACTAAACTAAATTGATATTTTTCGACTAAAAATTGTTCGCCATCATGCAAGGCGGCTATGGGAAGGCTACGAAGTCCACTATCTAAACTGAATAATAAGGTGGTAATCCCTTGGGCTTCTAATTCAGCTTCGATGGGTGCAATTAACCATTGATAAAGCTGTTGAGAAGCATCTAAATAACTGGTGCTGCGGCGGCGAATGGGATTGGCAATTTCGGCTTGAAATGCTTTGATTTTGGCAATTAATGCCGCATTTGAGGCTTCAGGAATGGAGTGATAAATGGGTTCTCCTGTGGGGGGCACTAAGACTAAATCTAGTTGCTCCGAACGAGAAATCATATAGAGTAAGGCTGAAGAATTGCCCATTTGGGCGCTCATTTTTTCCAGTTGATTCTGGAGTTGAGCAAAGGAGAGTTGTTGTTGGGGTAAGGGTTTATTGAGATAATCGGCAAATTCTTCGCTCAAGAGGCGATCGCCCACTTCAACGGCTTGCTGTAATTGTCCTTCATCGAGTAACCGTTGTACACTACCACGACTAATCAGGGCAGTTGCAGCTTGCTGAGAATCAATCGGTACTGAAGCACTGGACGAATTATCCGAGGTTTCACGGGGTGTAGAGGCGATCGCCCGATTAATCCCATTAATCGTATCACTCTGATTCTGGAGAATATTAATCTCACTATTGCCACGATTGACTATTTCCCTATTCCCTGAGACTAAGTTAGAAGTTGGCACTGGCGCTGGTGCAGGAGTTGGCACAGGAGTCGGTGCTGGTGTCGGTGCAGGAGTCGGTGCAGGAGTCGGTGCTGGTGTCGGTGCTGGTGTCGGTGCTGGTGTCGGTGCAGGAGTCGGTGCAGGAGTCGGTGCTGGTGTCGGTGCAGGAGTTGGTGCAGGAGTCGGTGCTGGTGTCGGTGCTGGTGTTGGTGCAGGAGTTGGCGCTGGTGTCGGTGCTGGTGCAGGCGCAGGTGATGGCGCTGGTGTCGGTGCAGGAGTTGGCGCAGGAGTTGGCGCTGGTGATGGTGCAGGAGTCGGTGCTGGTGTCGGTGCTGGTATTGGTGCAGGAGTTGGCGCAGGAGTTGGCGTTGGTGTCGGTGCAGGAGTTGGCGCAGGAGTTGGCGTTGGTGTCGGTGCAGGAGTTGGCGCTGGTGTCGGTGCTGGTGTCGGTGCAGGAGTCGGTGCTGGTGTCGGTGCAGGAGTTGGTGCAGGAGTCGGTGCAGGAGTCGGTGCAGGAGTCGGTGCTGGTGATGGCGCTGGTGTCGGTGCAG